>NZ_CALIII010000431.1 GCF_938018145.1 uncultured Campylobacter sp. | reverse complement strand
GCCGCTAAAGTACAACGACAAATTTGAGCTTGACGAAAATAAATTTTTCGAAGACCTGCTTCACACCATCCGCTCAAGCTCGCCGAAACCTAAATACGTCGTCGTAAATTTCCCGCACAATCCAACTACCGTAACCGTGCAAAAGAGCTTCTACGAGCGGCTAGTGGCGATGAGTAAACAAGAGCGCTTTTACGTGATCTCGGACATCGCCTACGCAGACCTTACTTTTGACGGATACAAAACGCCGAGCATATTTGAAGTAGAAGGCGCAAAAGACGTCGCCGTAGAGTGCTATACGCTATCAAAAAGCTACAATATGGCGGGCTGGCGCGTCGGATTTTTATGCGGAAACAAGCGCCTTTGCGCAGCTCTTAAAAAGATAAAATCATGGGTCGACTACGGCATGTTTACTCCGATCCAAGTCTCAGCAACCGTCGCGCTAGACGGCGATCAAAGCTGCGTCGAGGAGATCCGTCAAATTTACGAAAAACGCCGCGACGTGATGCTTGAAGCCTTTGCAAGTGCAGGCTGGGAGATGCATAAACCAAGCTCGAGTATGTTTATCTGGGCAAAAATCCCGCCGCAAGTCGGAAACATCGGTAGTCTCGAGTTTTCAAAGCAGCTTTTAACAAAAGCTAGTGTCGCGGTGAGCCCGGGTATCGGCTTTGGCGAGGGCGGCAACGACTACGTGCGCCTTGCTCTCATCGAGAACGAAAACCGCATCCGCCAAGCGGCGCGAAACGTCAAAAAATATCTGAAAGAATTTGCATGAATATAGCCATTTTAGGCGTCGGCACGGTCGGAGAAGCCGTAGCTAAAATTTTACTCCAAAACAAAAAACTAATCGCGGCAAGATGCGGCGAAGAGATAGTTCCGGTCATCGGCGTCGTTAGAAATTTAAGCAAAAAAAGAGACGTCGAGATCCCACTCACAGACGACATCGATAGCGTCATAAAGCGCGACGATATCGACGTTTTCATCGAGCTCATGGGTGGCGTCGAGGAGCCGTTTAGGGTCGTCAGTCAAATTTTAGAGCGCAAAAAAGCCGTCGTAACGGCAAACAAGGCGCTACTAGCCTACCACCGCTACGCCTTGCAAAATTTGGCGCAAAACACGCCGTTTGGCTTCGAGGCTAGCGTCGCGGGCGGCATACCTATCATCAGAGCCCTTCGCGAGGGCCTTAGCGCCAACCACATCCTAAGCATCAACGGGATTTTAAACGGTACGAGCAACTACATCCTAACCTCGATGATGAGCAAGGGCTCAAATTTCGCGGACGCTCTAAAAAAAGCCCAGGAGCTAGGCTACGCCGAGGCTGATCCGACCTTTGACGTCGGAGGCTTTGACGCGGCGCACAAGCTACTGATCCTAGCCAGCATCGCATACGGCGTGCACGGCAACCCCGAAGACATCCTGATAGAGGGCATCGAAGGCATCACGCCCGAGGATATCTTTTTCGCTAACGATTTCGAGTACGTCATCAAACTGCTCGCCATCGCAAAAAAAACGGGCGACAAAGTCGAGCTACGCGTACACCCGGCACTCGTACCAAAAGATAAAATGATAGCTAAAACAGACGGCGTGACAAATGCCGTGAGCGTAGTGGGCGACGCGGTCGGAGAGACGATGTTTTACGGTCCGGGCGCGGGCGGTCCGGCTACGGCTAGCTCGGTCATCAGCGACCTCATCGACATCGCCAGAGACGGCAAATCACCGATGCTAGGCTACAAAGCGCCGTTTGAGATAAATGCGCTGAGACTCCTAGATCCGAGCGAAATTCGTACGAAGTATTATTTTAGACTCAGGGTCGAGGATAAAGTCGGCGTGCTGGCTAAAATCACGAATTTAATGAGCGAAAACAACCTCTCTATCGATAGCCTGCTGCAAAAACCAAAGGACGAAAGTCCGTATGCGACGCTATTTTTCACGACGCACACGAGCGTGGAAAAGGACGTGAGGCGCACTATGGAAATTTTGCAAGAGCAAGAGTTCGTAAAAGAAAAACCTTTTATGATGAGGATAGAAGAGTAAAATTTGGGGCTTAGAGCGTATCTTTTCGGCAAGAGCTCGGAGGATCTAGCTTGCGAGTTTTTGCTAAAAAACGGCTGCGAGATCCTCGCTAGAAATTTTAGCTCCAAATTTGGCGAGATCGACGTTATCGCTAAAAAAGACGGCATCTTGCGCTTCGTTGAAATCAAAGCTACGCAGGGCGACTACGAGGCAGAGTATCGCCTCACGCCCACTAAATTTAATAAAATTTTAAAAACTATCGATTTTTATCTGCTGCAAAACAGCGCAAATGCCGATTTTCAGGTCGATTTGATCGCGATAAAAAAGAGCGAGATAAAGTGGATAGAAAATATTAGTTTGTAAAAATTCTTATTTAGCTAAAATTTAAATACTTTCGTGTATAATTACAACTATCTTTAAAAAGGAGAATAAAATGGGAAAATACATAGAACTAACAACTGCGAATTTCGACGTCGCTAAAGAGGGCGTCGCGCTAGTAGATTTTTGGGCGCCTTGGTGCGGACCTTGCCGTATGCTTGCTCCGGTTATCGACGAGCTAGCCGAGGAGTTTGAGGGCAAAGCTAAAATTTGCAAAGTAAACACCGACGAGGTGCAAGACCTAGCCGTAGAATTCGGCATCCGCTCGATCCCTACGCTTCTATTTTTCAAAAACGGCGAAGTCGTAGAGCAAATGGTCGGCGCACAATCAAAACAAGCCATCGCCGATAAGATAAATTCGCTTCTTTAATGGTTTTTAGACGAGGAGGAAGCCTGCTTCCTCTCACCTCCGTTTTTGCGTCTTTTATCGGTGCAGCGCTGGTAGCAGGCGTATTTGCTTACAATAATTACAGATTTTCGCAGTATAAATTCGTAAATTTTAACGAGCTGGTTTTTTACGAGCAGGCTCAAATTTTCGCGCCGCAAGACGATAAATTTTTACTCGTGGTTTTTAGCTCCAACCAATCAAACTGGAGAGAAATTTTAAAAACTTCGAATAAGGATTTAAAAATCGTCGCCGTGGACTTGCTCCAAAAACGCGCGCCAAGCGAGGGAAATATAAATTTCGTCGCTTCGGATATAAATACGATTTTAAAGCTGATGCACGTCCTAAATATCACGGCTTTGCCCGCAAGCGTGGAACTAAAGGCGCAAAAGGGCGGCATTTATAAACAAGATTCGAAAATAAATAAAATTTAAAGGAAAAAATATGTTAGATTTAGCAATCATCGGAGGCGGTCCCGCCGGACTTAGCGCGGGACTTTACGCCACTCGCGGCGGACTAAAAAACGTCGTAATGTTTGAAAAAGGAATGCCGGGCGGCCAGATTACGAGCAGCTCCGAGATAGAAAACTATCCGGGCCAAAAAGCGCCCGGCGAGAGCGGCATCGACTTCATGAGTACGTGGGTCGCGCAGTGCACGCATTTTGGCCTAAAGCACGAGATGGCGGGCGTTGAGCGCGTGGTAAAAAATTCAGACGGCAGCTTCACGGTCAAGCTTGAAGGCGGCAAAGAAGAGCAGGCCAAAGCAGTCATCGTAGCCACCGGCTCCACTCCGCGCCGCGCGGGCTTTGCGGGCGAGGACGAGTTTTTCGGCAGAGGCGTGAGCACCTGCGCGACCTGCGACGGATTTTTCTATAAAAACAAAGAGGTCGCGGTTCTAGGCGGCGGCGACACGGCGATCGAGGAGGCCCTATATCTAGCCAACATCTGCTCGCGCGTCTACATCATCCACCGCAGAGACGAGTTTCGCGCCGCTCCCGTCACGCTAGAAAAGGCTCGCGCTAACGCCAAAATCGAGTTCATCACAAGCGCCACGATAAAGCAAGCTTACGGCGACAAAGCAGGCCTTGCCGGTCTAATCATAAACACGAAAGATGGCGAGCGCGACCTAAAAGTGCCGGGCGTTTTCGTATTCGTCGGACTTAACGTAAACAACGACGTCCTCCGCCAAGAAAACGGCGAATTCGTATGCCAGACCGAGGACGGCGGCCATGTTAGCGTCGATCTAAAGATGCAAACTAGCGTGCCTGGATTATTTGCCGCGGGCGACATCAGAAAAGACGCGCCAAAACAAGTCATCGTAGCCGCGGGAGACGGCGCCGTAGCGGCCCTTAGCGCGCTTAGCTACATCGAGAGCCTACACTAAGATTTATCAAATTTAGCCGAGCTTTTCGGCTAAATTTTTTCTTTTTACTTCAAATTTTCCCAAATTTACCGAGTTTTGCCTTATCCTTTCAAATTTAGTCAAATTTGCCTTGATTTATTTTCTCTGCTTTTTCAGATTTTGCCCCCAATTTCACTCAAATTTAACCGCCCTTTGGCTAAGATTTCGCAAATTTGACTTAAGGGATAAATTTGAACAAACTCGCACTTAGCCTCGC
>NZ_CALIII010000430.1 GCF_938018145.1 uncultured Campylobacter sp. | reverse complement strand
CCTACATCATATTTAAAAACGCAACCAAACCTATAGCGGCGGACTCGCGCGCGGCCGAGGTAAAATTTAGCAAAAACTACGCAAAAGGCCTTTTTGTCACGCTTGCAAACCCGTACACCGTTGGATTTTGGCTCAGCGTGGCAGGCTTTGCCAAAAGCTTTGAAAACGCGGGCGCGGTCGTAGCGGGGCTAGTCGCGGCGATATTTATCTGGATCGTTTCTATGCCGTTTGCCGTGCATAAAAGCGCCAAATTTATCTCGCAAAACGTCGCAAAATGGCTAAACTACGTATGCGCGGTCATTTTGCTAGGGTTTGCTTTCTTTTTACTTTATAAATTATTTTCATAAATTAGAGTTTTTATAATTAACTTAAGTAAATAATGATAAAATGGCAACAAAATTTTTAGAGAAGTTTGATGCAAAATTTTGATATTAAAAAATCGATGACTCAGTTCATCGTCCTGCCGATCGCGGTGCTCGTGATCTGCTCGTTTCTGGTAATATCTTTTAGATTTTATAATAAATTTCAGGACTCGACTAACTACCCGTCAAACGTAACCGTTAACGAGAAGGCCGAGGCCTTTATGAACATAATTCAAATCATATATAAAAACATAGCAAAAGGCGATATAAAGGAGTTTCAGCGCTACTCTGAGGCTACCAAGGCCGTGCCGTCTTGGATATTTAAGCAAACAGGCGAAACGGGCGAACTCCTAGTTCTAGCTAGCTCGCAGCATCCAAATTTGATAGGCGAGGTTTTGCCGTATAAATTTTGCGAGATGGACGGCAAAGCGTATGTAAATTTGAAACAAAACGGCGTATATAAGCGCATAAATCTCATACAAGACAACAAGGCTGAGGTCTGCTATTTTAAGAAAATAGGCGACGTGATCCTTGGCTACAATATGATTCACAATGTCAAAATTTCAGGCTTGGACGATCCGCTTTTTGTAGAGTGGTTAATCGTAAATATGAAAAATACGCTCATCGTGACGGGCGTTATGGCGTTCATTTGTATTTTTCAGTATTTTCTCTTTTATAGAGGTATCCGCGATAATCAAATTTCGCTGGTAAAAAGCAATGAAAAGCTCCTAGAAAAAAATGCCGAAATGCAAAAACGCCTTTATATCGACGATCTTACGGGCTTGCCAAATAAAGTAGCTCTGGAGCGCGACACGGCGGAGATGAAAAATCCTAAAGTCATCGTCATGGATATAGATGAGTTTAGAAAAATGAATAACTATTTTGGCGTCTCGGTTTGCGATCAAATTTTGATAAAAATGACGGAAGTCTCGCAAAAATTTGCCGAGGATAACGGCATGACCGTTTACCGCGTCGGACCAGATCAGTTTGCGCTGGTCGAGGATGCGGAGCTTTTTATCGATAGATACGAGGATCTGGCAAACGAGCTTTTAGATAACATCAAAGGCCTAGTCATCGACGTGATAGCCGAGGATGGCGAACAAAGCGAGATCGAGATCCACTGTACGGTGGGCTTTGCGCTAGATGAATCAGATACTCTTAAAAAGGCGATGACGGCGCTTGAGTTTGCTAAGCAAAGCGGCAAGGATTATTTCTGCTACTTTAAAAACATCGACGATACGCCGCAATACGCCGAGCAGATCACTCGCTCAAATATGATACGAAACGCCATCATAAACGATAAGATCGTGCCGTTTTATCAGCCGATATTTAATAAAGAAAAGCGAATCGTAAAGTATGAAACGCTAATCCGCATCCAAAACAGTAACGAAATCATCTCTCCAAGCGTCTTTTTAGAGGTTTCAAAACGCATCAAACGCTACACCGATATCGAAAAAATGCTGATCGAAAAAAGCTTTAAGCTAATCGCCGATAGACCTGATGCGATGATTTCAATAAATTTATCCGGACGCGATATGACCGACGGCGACGTGAGCGTGTTTATCATCGAAAAAATGAACAAATACAAAGTTGCCGGACGCGTGATATTTGAGATCTTAGAGGATGAAAATATCGAAAACATCGAGCGCATCGGAGTATTTATCGACCGCGTGCGCAGGATGGGCGCAAAGATCGCCATAGACGACTTTGGCTCGGGCTATAGCAACTTTTCCTACATCCTAAAACTAAAACCAGACTACATCAAAATCGACGGCTCCATCATCAAAAATATCGATACGAACGAAGACTCCCGCGTGATAACAGGCGCTATCATCGCATTTGCTAAGAAGCTTGATATCACGGTGATCGCCGAGTTTGTCCGCTCAAAAGAGGTCTATGATACTTGCGTTGAGCTTGGCGTGGACGAGTTTCAGGGCTTTTATCTGGGCGAGCCTAGCGATAGCCTGCGCTAAAGCCTGACTTTGGAGTTTATCAAATTTACTTCTTGCAAATAGTCGCAAATACGGAGCGGCTTAAATTTCATCTCTAAATTTGGCGAGAAATTTGAGATGCGGACGGCGAACTTAATTTATCTCAATGCGCTTGTTTTGCAAATTTGACTCGGAATAAAAATTAGCTCACTTGGCGAATTTAAGCACCCTTGGTGATACTGGCGAATAAAAAAGATAGCGGCAGCGTTGGTGGTGCATTGAAGTACTTAAATTTATGTTGCGCTATGTTCTTATTTAATCTAGCATTCGCTCGTCTGCACTAAAATAGCTGGCGCAACTCAATAAATTATGCGCTAGTCTCAAATTTTGCTCAGTTTACGGAGTGGTATAAGTCGCGGCAAATAAATTTTGAGATCAGCGCAAGACGGCAAGCCTCGTACCAAACGAGGCGCGAGCAATGTTTATCGTGCTAATATATGGCGTAAGTAAAATTTAGTTTAAATTTGCGCCTTGATCTTTTCGTAAAGCGATAAAATTTCGTCTTTTTTGATGATGAAGCTATTTTTGTTTGCGATAAGGTGCGCGGAGCTGTGCATGATGGTCTCGGCGACTCTTAGCCCGTTTTGTTTCATTGTAGTGCCAGTTTCCACGACGTCCACGATCGCGTCGGCGAGCCCGACCAGCGGCGCTAGCTCGATCGAGCCGTAGAGCTTGATGATCTTTAGCGCGGTCGCCTTTGCGGCAAAATAGTTGCGCGAGATGTGCGGCATTTTGGTGGCGATCTTTAGCTCTGGTGCGTTTAAATTTAGCTCCTCGCCCTCTTTTATGCCCACGCAGACGCGGCATTTACCGATCTTTAGATCAAGTAGGCGCACGACATCAGGACGGTGCTCTTCAAGCACGTCAAGACCCACCACGCCGATATCTGCAGCACCGTTTACGACGTAGGTCGGGATGTCTTGGTTACGAACCATTAGAAATTTAAAATCACCCTCGCTCATCAACAGTTTTCTGTCCTCAAACTCAAACGAGCTTTGAAAAATTTTCCTAAAAATCGCGAGAGTTTCGTCGGCGATGCGGCCTTTTGGCAAAGCAACCGTTAGCATAAGATGTCCTTTTTTTGTTCGATTAGTTTTTGCATCCCGCGAAATACGAGCATGCGGTCGTAGATACTCGTGGTAAAAAAGCGCGATAAAAACTCGCCGTCGCCGCCCGTGAAGTAGATTTTCGAGCCGTTTGCCATATTTTCTATGAGAAGCAGGATCGGCTTGATGACGCCGTAGCTCACCGCGTCGGTCGTTTTTTGCGGGAGCGCGTCGAGGTCGATCTGTGAATTTAGCGAGATTTTTAGCCTCGGCGAGATGGCCTCGTAGGTCTTTAAAATATGCGATATACCAGGCATTATCGCGCCGCCAAGGTGCATCGAGTTCATCATCACGTCTATCGTTATGGCGCTGCCGGCGTCGATGATGAGGCCGTTTTTTATCGCGTAGCAGCTAGCGATACGGTCGATACCTAGGCCGTTGTAGATGGTGTCCAGCTCAAAATACGGCTCCAAATTTACAAATTTGGGCAAATTTTGCAGCCTCTTAGTCACTTCGTCGTTTACGCTGATAAAATAAATCTTCTCGTCGCTTTTAAAATCTTTAAAATTTTCTAGCTTGATTTTGGTGATTTTGCCGTTTTCAAAGAAGGTGGCGTTAGTGTTGCCTACGTCACATAGAGTCATGTTTGTAGCCGTTTTCTTTCATCAAATTTGCGGTTTTTGAGCAGATATCCGAGCTATAAAAAATAGCTTTTTTCTTAAAATTTATGCCCGTTTGCTCGGCAATTTTGCCGGCTATTTCATCAATCGCTTCAAATTCTTTGCTTAAAAATCTAGCCTTTGCGCTGCGAAAAAACAAAAGCGTATAAAAGCCCTTCATATCGACGCCCGTAAGCGCGACAAGGGTCTTTTTTTTAGTAAATTTATCAAGCTCCACCCAGCTTATATTTTTTAAGATGATTTTTTTAGCTTCCAGAACTTGATAAATTTCTTGCTTCGTCATTTAAGCTCTAAGCTGTAATCGTCGTAGTAAAATTCTTTCGCGCCGGCGAAAATTTGGCTCTCGACCTCGTCTGAAAGCTCGTAAATTTTGGCATTGTCAAGTGCTAGATCGGTCTTGATAAGGTAGCCCGTTTTTTCCATTATATAAAGCGAGCCGTTGTAAACAGTAGCGCTTGAAAAGATGGCGAATTTAAATTCCGCGTCTTTTATCTTTTGTAAATTTAGGTCGCTAAGCACGATTTTGCCGTCTTTTAGTAGGATATATACGTATTCGCCGTTTATGACGATGTCTTTTATCTCGCCGTTATAGTAAACCGTTTTTTCCGGATTTATCGAGACGATACGCTTGCCTGTGGCGGCTATCATCGTGTCGTTTACGACGTTAAGAGATATGATGTTGTTAAAAAACTGTTCGCTACTTACGACTACGTCGCGCAAAATTCGGCCTTGATTTTTATCTACTATCATTATCTTACCGTCAAGCGTAGGGAAGATGACGAGCGAGCTCATGAAAAACGGTGCCGCGACGCGGGAGTCTTGCGCGTAAACGCTTGAGCTCTCAAACTCGAGTAAGGTATCGTTTGTCGCGATGTCGATGAGATATATGATGTTGCCGGCGCTTAAAAGGGCTAGCCTGTCTCCCTCAAGCGCTGCCGAAACGATAGCTTCGTTAAATTTTTTCTGAAATAAAATCTCGTTTGAGCCGTTTGCTACGATCAAATTTCCGTCCAAATCGGAGCTGATAAATTTACCGTCGGCGGAATTTAGCAAGGTTGCGCCCTTTGGTAGCTTTATCTCCGGCGAGAGTAGGCCGTTTTTGGTTATGGCCATGCCGTTTTTTAGCACCGCTCCGTTTAGGCTTGCCGTCGCGATGCTGGCAGGCAGTCTGTTTTCTGAAATTTTTTCATTTTGCACATCGGTCGGCTCGAAATACTGCCTTTTTGTGCTGCATCCGCCAAGCACTGCGACGCAGAGTGCAGCCGTTAAAATAGCTTGAAATTTTCTCATTTTGCATTTCCTTGATAGTGTTCTAAATTTTTAACTATGGATTGTAGTTGTGAATTTAACGGAACCTTTTTAAATTCGTTTTTTGCTTCGTCGATTTTATTTTCTTTCATCAGCTCGTAGCCTCTGATAACGGCTTTGTATGAGCTTAAAATTTGACCGCTAGGCTCGTTTATCTGAGACTTTACGATGTCTTTTAAAAGCGGGTCGATCTGCTCGTTTGCAAGCGATTTTAGTGCGTTTGTGTCGTTGTTGTCAACCGCTCTTTTAAACTCGTAAAGCGCGTAAAGCGAAGGGTCTTTTTGCTTTAGCTCGGCTTTTGCCTGTTCGTCTTTTGGATTTAGTATTAGCTTTGCGTAAGCGGCGTTTGCGGCTCTAAATTCTTTTTCTTTTAATGTGCCGTTTATATAGTATCCCGCCGCGCCGATCACGCCCAA
>NZ_CALIII010000429.1 GCF_938018145.1 uncultured Campylobacter sp. | reverse complement strand
AGCGGAGTGTACTTGTATATCACGCTATAGTCTCGCTGTTTTAGCCGTCCAGAGGTAGGCAGCTCCGCATCCTCGCTCCAGAAAAGCGACTGCCAAGGCGAGGAGGAGAATTTTTCGTGGTAGTTAAATACGCTAGCCTCCAAAGCATGCTCGTCGGTTATCGCCCACTCGGTTTTGGCAAAGACGGTATTTAGCTGCTCGTCGTTTTCCGCGTATTTCACGCCCGAGCGCTTGCCGTCTCTAGCCATCTTTATCTTGCCGAAGTCCGCATGCTTGCCATAGAGTAAAATACCGAAATTTTCCGTAGGTTTAGCTGCGACGGCGGCTCGATTCGAGTTCATGTGATTGCTCTCCTGGCGGTGGCCGATCGTGACGCCGTAGTCGCTGCCGGGGTTTATAAAGTCGCTCACGTCTTTAGTTTTCATACTAACTATACCGCCGACCGCGCCGCTGCCGTGTAGCACGGAGCTAGCGCCCTTTACGACCTCGACGCGTTTTAGCAAGTCGTTATCCACGCGAAAGGTTGAAATTTGATTAGAAAAAAGCGAAGGCGAGCGCTTGATACCGTCTTGTTCGATGATGACGCGCGCTTCACTTTGATAACCAAAGCCGCGGATGTTGTAGTATTGGCCGACTTGTCTGCCGTGGTCGTTGCCGAGCATGACGCCTGGCACCGAGCCGATAGCGTCGATGACGGACGGCGATTTAACTAGATCGTTTTGATTTAGGACGCTAACTTGACCCGCGTATTTAGCGACGTCTGTTTCACTCCTGTTTGCCGTGACGGAAACCATATCTAGCTTTACAGATCCCGTAGCATTGCTGTCGGCTCGCTTAAATTTGCTATCCACTCCTCCCGTCTGTGCGAGAGCCGAGGCTGCACTCAGTAAAACCGCAGCCGCTATAATGCTAAATTTACCCATGACATCCCCTTTATATTAAGAAATTGATAATAGGTATAATTTTATCTATTTTTTATTTAAATTAACTTTTATTTTTAACGAGATTTTTAAATTTGATTTACTAAAAAAGGAAAGAAAAAGGATATAATGCTCGCCTATTTCATCTAAGGAGAATATATGAAAAAGTCATTGTTAGTAGTTGCCGCACTGGGCGTTATGGGCGCAAATGCCGCTGCCACGGTTGAGCTTTCGCCTTCTTGCGAAGAGTACTTTAAGCTAGTCGACGAGTTCGTTGAAAAAACTAAAGACAACCCGCAAATGGCGGCTATGAAATCTACTTACGAAGATCAAAAAGCCCAGTTCGCTCAGCTTCCGCAAGACTCACAAGAGGCCGCTTGCAAACCTGCCCTTGAACAAATGAAACAAGTTATAGCTACGCTACCTAAATAATTTTTATCCCTCCGCTTGGAGGGATTTTTTGTTTTTTCAAATTCTTAGTTACTATCCAAATTTTATATATTTATCAAATTTGCCGCCCCAAAGCGCAAATTTAATCCCGAATAATCTTCGCCTTCGCCGTTATGCTCGCGATCTTTAGCTCGTAGATATTCATCGCCTTTAGCCCGTGAGCCGCCGCGACGTCAAAGGTTCGCATGTAGTTTGGCGTGTATTTTTCGCTAAGCAGCCGTAGCGCGTGCAGCCTTGCCGCCTCGTCCGTCACGGCGTAGGCCTTGGTTATAGCGACGGCGGATTTGTACTCGGTCGTAAAAACTTTCGCGCCAAGCGCCTTACCGTCGTCCTTGATTGCGTCTAGCTGCTCGTCCGTCAAAACCGGCACCCGCGCATAGCTCACGCAAACTAGCGTCACGCTCTTGCCGTCTTTTAGTAGCTTTGCCTTAGAACCCGCAGGAGCGCCGTGCAAAAATACACTCTCACCCTCGCGTACGACCGAGATTGGCACGCTAAAAATCTCGCCCGCCTCACCAATGCAAGAGATCGTGCCGTATTCGCACACATCAATGATCTCAAGCCCCTCCTGCGCGGTTAGTTCTCTATCTTTTCGTCTCATTTTCCACCTTTAAATTTTTGAAAATTATAAAATTTAAATCCTAAAAAAGTGTATAATTTCCCAAATTTTAAAGGACGGCGATGAGAAAAATATTAATATTTTGCGCTCTGGGCGCACTGGCTTTAGGCGCTCAAAACGCGTGCGAGGAGTACGTGAAGCAAAGCAAAATTTACCTAAACGAGCTTTACGAAACAAAATCTAAGCAGCTAAAAGACGATCCGCAGGCCTTTAGGCTCTTTGAGCTTAAATTTGACGAGCTACAAAAAGCGCAGGATGGCCAAGCGGCGCTAATCATGCAAAGCGGCGACGAGAAATTTTGCGAGCGCGAATCGGCCAAGATAAAATCTATGCTAGACGAGATGAGGGCAGAGAAAGCGCAAAAGTAGGCCTGTTTTATAGAAAATTTGAACCACTTATGCCGAGTAAAGCAAAAAGGTTCTACAAGTAAATTTTAAACCCGCCAGAGCTAGTTTGACGAGCTTTTTATTGCAAATTTGACGTAGCTTATTTAGCTAAAATCGCAAAATGCGCTTTATCGTAGCAAAATCAAACCATCCTAAACCGTGTTGTTTAAATCCCAATCTATCGGCGCTTTACCGTGTTCGGCGAGATATAAATTCGCCTTTGAAAAGTGTCTACAACCAAAAAATGCGCCGCGCGCTAACGGACTTGGATGAGCCGCCGTTAGTACAAGGTGTTTGTTAGCGTCGATGAGAGGGATTTTGGCCTTAGCCGGATTGCCCCATAGCATGAAAACGACGTTCTGGGCGCGATCGCTAAGCTTCCTGATCGCAGCGTCCGTAAACTCCTGCCAGCCGAAATTCGAGTGCGAGTTAGCCTGCCCTGCACTAACGCTTAGCGTCGCATTTAGCAGCAGCACGCCCTGCTTCGCCCAGTAGCTCAGATCGCCCGAGTTTGGCTCCGTTACGCCCAAATCGTCGCGGATTTCTTTGTAGATGTTGGCGAGGCTCGGCGGGATTTTGACGCCGCGCGGTACAGCGAAGCTTAGCCCCATCGCCTGCCCCGCGCCGTGGTACGGGTCTTGGCCCAGGATCACGACCTTGACGGCGTTAAACGGCGTGAGATTAAAGGCGTTAAATATCAGCGCATTTGGCGGATAGACCTCGCCGGCAGCCTTTGCGCGCAAGAAATTTTCCTTTACGCGAGCGAAATTTTCGCTCAAAAACTCCTCTTTTAGCGCCTCTTTCCAGCCTGCTTCGATTTGGATTTTATCGATCTGCATGATTTTTCCTTTGCAAATTTGCTCTTTTTCTTTACGTTCATTTTAAGGCAAATTTACAAAATGATAGCCAAAAAATATTTAAATTTAGGCGGTTTAAGACGGGCTCAAATTTAGACGCGTTTATCTTGTTAAATTTTCAAAAAAGAGCAGGGCGGTTTTAAAATTTGCTGTATAATTTAAACTAAATTTTAAATAAAGGAATAACGATGTCCAAGCAAATTTTTGAGAAGCTAAAAGAGCTGCTAAGCTCGCAAAATGCAGACTTTCGCACCGTATCTCACGCGAGCGCCAAAACCTCGGCCGAGGTCGCCGTAGCGCGCGGCACAGAGCTAGGGCAGGGGGCAAAGGCGCTCGTTTGCGTCGTAAAAGGCGGCGGCGCCAAACGATATGTTTTGGCTGTGCTGCCGGCGGATTACAGAGCCGATTTACAGCTCATCGCACAGGCACTGGGCGGCACTAGAGCAAGCCTAGCTAGCCCCGATGAGGTCATGCGACTCACCGACTGCGTTTTTGGTAGCGTTCCGCCGTTTAGCTTTCACGAGGAACTGGAGCTGATCGCTGATCCGAGCCTATTTACGCGCTATGCCGAGCTCGCCTTTAATGCAGGCTTGCTAGATCATTCTATCATTTTAAATACGAAGGACTACGAGCGCATCGCACAGCCGAGATTGCTCAAATTTGCAACGACGGAGTAAAAAAATTAGTCTAAAAAGGATAAAATTTGATCGAAAAAATACAGCAAACAACGATAACTAAAGATAATTTTTTGGGTATAAACTTGAACGAAATACTCAAAGACGCAAAATATTTTGACGATTACAGTTTTAAATTTGCGGACTTGTGCAAGGAAAATTTTAGAAATGGAAATTTAAAAGCGAGCAAGGTATTTTATTTATTAAGAAATGCTTGCTCTATGACTTTAAAACCCGGAAGCCTAAACGAGCCGTACGAAGCCGGGTGCATCTGGGGCAATGGCAGACCGGCAATATTGGATGATTTTACCGAGCAAGATTTGGAATTTTTCGAGAGTATTTTGGATGAAATAACCGATTGCAGACTAAAATCAAGGATAGCCGATATTTTATGGATTTTAAAAAGTCCCAAAAATACTAAATTTTTAGAGATCGCCGCAAATGAGTACTCGAAAATATCTCTAGAGCCAAGCTCGCTAAATCAATTTAAGATAGATGCGTTTGAAAGGGCTATCAGGCTATCTCGACTATCCAAAATCACAAAAAATGAGTACACCGAAATATCGAATAAAATTTTAGAATGTTTTAATAAGGCAGAACCGGCCGATAAATACTACTGCTTAAGGATGTCGTATTTATTAGATATCGCTAAGCTAGACAAAAAACTGCAATCAAGCGTAGCTGAAAAATTAGAAAATTTTGCCGATACCTTTGCCAAAGAGGAAGAATTTATTGCAGCAATAGACTATTACCAAGAGTCGCAAAAATGGTATAGGAAGCTCGAAAATAGCCATAAAATAGCCGAAACTGCACTTAAAATAGCTAATATCTTAATAGAAAAAGCAAAAGGAAATGGCGCTATATCGTCAAAAATAGATCTAGAGCAAGCGCTAAAAGAGCTTAGAAGCGTTCCCAAAAAAGATAGAAATAGGCTAGGAATCGATCAAAAAATAGACGAGATACGCGAGCTGATAGAGCAAAATAATCAAGATATCGGAAGTGAAATGAGCTTAATTGCTACCGATAAGATTGATATTTCACGCTATCAAAATAATGCAAAGCTAGCAGTAAAAGGCAAGCAACTAACTGAAGCGATATTATGCCTAGCTAATATCACAGCAAATCCGCTATATGAAGATATCAAAAAGTCATCCGAGAGCCTTTTAAAGAAGTCTCTACTTTCAAATTTTATTACTCAAATTTACGTAGATACCGACGGAAGGAAACCATCGCAAATAACGACAAAAGATGATCGATTAAAACATGAAATGTACCAGGAATACTATATACACGTCAAGTTGGCGGTAGACGGCAGTATACTGCCCGCATTTTGGCAAATTTTAGAGGAACATAGAGTGCCTATACGCTTCATTTATGATATTTGCAGAAATTCTAGCACGGTTCCGGCTGGCAGGGCAGATATCTGGGCGCAAGGTTTATATTACGGTTTTGACAGAGATTTTTTGGTTTCAAGTCATTTGCTGATACCTCAAATAGAGCATTTGACGAGAATTTTGCTACAATAAGAAAAAATTCCTACGACTACTATCGATGAACACGGCGTAGAATCGGAAAAAGCATAAACTCGCTTTTGTAAGAACCAAAAATATATGAATTGCTCGGGAGAGATTTGACGGAAGAGCTAAAATTTCTACTAACGGAGCCGATGGGGCTAAACTACAGAAATAAAATATGTCACGGACTAGTCGGCGAATCTCCAAACGATGCCGATATTTATATTTGGTGGCTTTGCCTTAGGCTAACGGTTAATAACTGCGTTTTATTTAAAGACACTTACTAGCTAGATTTATTACTTTAACTACAAATAATACACGCAATAAAATCAAAAAAAAGATATTCAAATTTACAAAAATGCAACTAAAAGTTGGAGATACTAA
>NZ_CALIII010000428.1 GCF_938018145.1 uncultured Campylobacter sp. | reverse complement strand
AATCTCGCTGCGTTTTGATATCTATGGCAGGCAGTTTTTGGTTCGCGCCGGCCTTTAATAAATTTACGTAAGTTTGATTTAGTTTGATTAAAAAGCCCTCGTCGCTAAATTTCTCGGCCCTGCTGGGAGCTAGCATTTGCGGGGATTTTAGCTCCAAAATATCGCCGCTTAACGTAGCTAAAATTTTTGCCGCGACGGAGCAGTTTTGACTCGACGCGTAGATACAAAGACTATCGGAGCGCGCACAAAGATGTTCGATGATAAACGGCAGCTCCTTATCGCTTTTACTGACGAATCTAAACTCGCCAAGCTCGCCGAAATGCCGCTTGTAAGCGCAAAAAATATAATCTAAAAAAGGCGCGTTTACGCCGATATCTTCGCCAATGATCAGTAGTGCGTTTTTCACTGTTTTCTCCTTTAAAAGCTAAAAATATCTTACATAAATTTAGCTTAAAATAGCGTTTTTTCAGTAGCGTTTAATCGCCGTTTGGATAAAATCTACCAATTTTTTACTTCAAGGCGAACCTATGGATTACAAAGATACATTATTGCTTCCAAACACCGAATTTCCCATGCGCGGCAACCTGCCCGAAAACGAACCCAAACGCTTAAAATCGTGGTTTGAGGATAGAAAAATCTACGAAAAAATGAAAGCTAAAAGGCAAAAAGCCGCCAAAAGCTTCACTCTGCACGACGGCCCTCCATACGCCAACGGCAACATCCACATCGGACACGCGCTAAACAAAACCCTAAAAGACATCATCTTAAAAACGCACTATTTCTTCGGCGAAAACGTGAGATTTACGCCGGGCTGGGACTGCCACGGACTACCGATCGAGCAGCAAGTCGAGGTAAAACTGGGCGATAAGAAAAAAAGCCTCAGCAAAACGCAAATCCGCGAGCTTTGCCGAGAGCACGCCAGAGAGTTTATCGAGGTGCAAAAGGAGAGCTTTAAACAGCTAGGCGTCGCCAGCGACTGGGACGACCCGTATCTGACGATGAAATTTAAATTTGAAGCCGAAATTTACAAAACGCTTTGCAAAGTCGCCAAACGCGGACTTTTGATCGAGCGAAGCAAGCCGGTGTACTGGAGCTGGGCGGCTAGAAGCGCTCTAGCCGAGGCAGAGGTCGAGTACGAGGACAAAGAAGACTACAGCATCTACGTCGCGTTTAAGCTAGGCGAGGAAGCCGCAGCGAAAATAGGCGCAAAAGACGCCAGCGCGGTCATCTGGACGACCACGCCTTGGACGCTGCCGGCAAACCAAGCCATCTCGCTAAATCCAAATGAAATTTACGTTTTAACGGCTGAAAATTTGATATTTGCCAAAGAGATGCTAAGCGAGCTAGAAAAAGAAGGTCTAACTAAGGGCGAAATTTTAAAAGAATTTGCCTCGGCAGAGCTAGAAAACCTGCACGCGGTAAATCCGCTAAACGGCAGAAAATCGCTATTTATCCTAGGCGATCACGTCACTATGGACGGCGGTACGGGTCTAGTTCACACTGCCCCGGGGCACGGCGAGGACGACTACCACGTGAGCCTAAAATACGGCATCGAAGTCATCATGCCCGTCGATGAAGGCGGTCTATACGACGAGACGCTAAAGGCCAAAAAGTTATTTCCAGAGGGCGTAGCGGACGAACTAATCGGCATGCATATCTTTAAAGCAAACGAGAAAATTTTAGAGCTTTTAGGCTCAAATTTGCTAAAAGTTAGCAAATTCGTCCACTCATATCCATTTTGCTGGAGAACGCACAAGCCGGTCATCTACCGCGCGACAAAGCAGTGGTTTATCGCCATGGACGAGCCAAAAATCGAGGGCAAAACACTACGAGAAGTTGCGCTAAAAGAGCTTGAAAACGTCAAATTTTACCCTGCAAGCGGCGTAAAAAGGA
>NZ_CALIII010000427.1 GCF_938018145.1 uncultured Campylobacter sp. | reverse complement strand
AGCGAGTAAAATTTTTGCCGTTTTGGCCGTGATGGACGAGGAAAAGGGCGTGAGCCTGCTAGATGAAAACTCGCTGTTTAAAAAGGCGAAATTTGCCTACTACAAGGCCTATCACGATCAAAAGCAGCGCTGGAGCGACGGCAAGGACGAGGCTGCGTTTTTAAAGACGGGGCTTGATGCGGCGGGCATCAGCGAGGCGGACTATCAAAAAAAGCTGGAAGACCCAAAAGTCGCCCAACTGCTTAAAAAATGGGACGAGAGCTACGACGTAGCCAAGATCCAAGGCGTGCCGGCGTTCGTCGTAAACGGCAAATACCTCATCATGACGAAGTCCATCAGCTCTATCGACGGCATGGCGCAGCTAATTGAAGAGCTGCTCAAAAAATAGGGCGCGGGCATGAAATTTGCGGAAAAAATAGCAAAATTCGCAGATAGCCGCCTGCCGTGGGCGATCCTCATAGCGGTGAGCGTGGGACTTGTTATCCTCGCGCACTCGCTGTTTCAAAACTACGTCTATATGCCGCCTTGCGAGCAGTGCGTCTATATCCGCTTTGCATTTTTGTGCATGGCGCTAGGAGGCCTGGTCGCGATCATAAATCCTAAAAATTTACTCCTCGCGCTCGCAGGCTACCTGCTAGCCTTTTGGGGCGCGATCCAGGGCATAATGTATAGCGTAAAGCTCGCCAAAATCCACGACGCCGTGCACGGAGACGATCCGTTCGGCGTGCAGGGCTGCTCGACCGAGCCGCACTATCCGTTCGGCCTGCCGCTTGAGCGGTGGGCGCCTGATTGGTTCTTGCCTACGGGCGACTGCGGCTACGATAACCCTTTGGTTCCCGACGGCGTCACGCTAAGCGGCTTTCAGAAGTATCTCGTCGATCTTTACGAGGAGGGCTGGTACCTGATCCCATCAAGCAAATTTATGTCGATGGCAGACTGCACGCTAATCGGCTTTGGAGTCTGCTTCGTCGTACTCGCCGCGATGTTCGTTTGCAAAATTTTAACTCTGAAAAAAGCTTAAATCGGTCTAA
>NZ_CALIII010000426.1 GCF_938018145.1 uncultured Campylobacter sp. | reverse complement strand
GGCCAAGCTCAAGGCCGAGCTGGCGCACCTCGTCTTTAAAAATTTCTCTTAAAGGCTCGATCAGCTCAAAGCTCATCCAATCAGGCAGTCCGCCCACGTTGTGGTGGCTTTTGATCGTCTTGCTAGATCCCACGACCGAGCTTTCGATGATGTCGGTATAAAGCGTGCCTTGGGCTAAAAATTTGACGTTATCGTGCTTTTTGGCCTCTTTTTCAAAAATTTCGATGAAAGTTTCGCCGATTATCTTGCGTTTTTTCTCTGGATCGGTTACGCCCGCAAGCCTTTCTAGGAAAGTTTTACTCGCATTTATGCTAACTAGCTCTACGCCAAGCTTGGTTCTAAAAGTCGCCTCGACCTGCTCGCGCTCGCCCGTTCTAAGTAGTCCGTTATCGACGAAAACCAGGATCAAATTTTGCGGTATCGCAGCGGCCAAAAGCGCGGCAGTGACAGAGCTGTCCACGCCTCCGCTAACGGCGCAAAGGACTTTTTTGTTGCCCACGGTTTCTTTGATTTTAGCGATCTGGGTTTTGGCAAAACTGCCCATATTCCACGTGCTTTCGCAGCCGCAGATATATTTAGCGAAATTTTTTAAAATTTGAGTACCAAACTCGCTGTGTTGAACCTCCGGATGAAACTGCAGAGCGTAAAATTTGCGCTTTTCGTCGCCAAACACGCAATAAGGCGAATTTTCGCTAGTCGCGATCGCCTCAAAGCCGTTAGGTAGGTTTTTTACGAGGTCGGAGTGGCTCATCCAGACGATTTGCTTTTCAGGCGTATCGGTAAAGAGCGGATGAGATTTTAGGACGTTAAGGCTTGCTTTGCCGTACTCTTTGTGAGAGGCCGGAGCGACCTCGGCGCCAAATTTATGCGCCAAAAGCTGCATGCCGTAGCAAATGCCTAAAATCGGCAGCTTTAGCTTAAATACGCCCTCGTCGCAAAAATACGCATCAGGAGCATAAACGCTAGCAGGACCGCCGCTTAGGATTATGCCTTTTGGTTTTTTTGCTTTGATCTCCTCGACCTTGACGTTAAAAGGCAAAATCTCGGTATAAACGCCTTGCTCGCGCAAGCGTCTAGCGATGAGCTGGGTGTACTGCGAGCCAAAATCCAAAACTATTATCGT
>NZ_CALIII010000425.1 GCF_938018145.1 uncultured Campylobacter sp. | reverse complement strand
GAGATAAAGGGCGAGATTGGTTTGCGTAGCCTTGGTTTTTACGGCGTAGTAGTAGATTTTTTTCGATAGATATTGACCGATCGCGCGCTGGGATGCGAAGCTATCGTCTATGACGCAAGTTTTATCCCCCGGCTCGCACGCGCCCGTTAGCGACTTTGGGGCGCTGTTGTGAACGTAGGTTTTGGGTATCTCGTAACCGCCGATTTGCCTAGTTAGCTCAAAGCCCGATTTTATCAGATGCACCGCGCTAAAAGCGTCAAATTCTTTCATGCTCGCATCAAATTTATACGAGAGAGTATTCTGCTTTTGGGTAAAGTCGTTATACCCGCCGATGCCCGCACTCCCGCTCGTACTCCAGTTTTTGACGTTTGAGGATTTGTAGGTATAATACTCGGTATCATGCTCATAGTCGCGGCTGTTTTGCGAGGCGGAGTAGCTAAGCGTCTGCTCTAAAAATACCCCCTCAAGATCGGCCTGCGCCTCGAGAGTCGCGACGTAACCGCCGTATTTTAGCGTGAGCTGGGAGTCTAGGTAGCGCTTGGCGGAGGTGTAGTTATCTAGCCTAGAGTACAAAAAGCTCGGCTTTAGCGTAAATTTATCGCTCACGCCCCAAACGCCTTTTACGAAAAGATTATCATTAGTCTGCCTGTCGTCCGGAAACGAGTATAAATTTTGATTTATCTGTTTTTTGTTGTAGTGGTTTTCTATGACGGAGCGGTGCCTCGAGTAGTCTAGCAAAAGGCCGAAATTCTGCGTCAAATACCCTTCGGCGCCGACTCTATATCTGCGCTTTTTAAAGTCGCTCATATCGGCCAGATTGCCGTCGTCGTATCTTTGCGCGGCGGAGGCGTCTTTATAAATTTTGCTCCAATCCCCGCCCGTATAAGAGTAGCTAAGTACGCCGTGAAAGCCGCTTTTGGGGTCTCTGGTTTTAGCGTTTACGGCGCCTCCTTGAAAGCCGCCGTACCTAGCCGAGACCGCGCTATCTAGCACCTCGACGCTACCTAGCAGATCCGTATCTACGCTCATGGCTTGCGAGCCTATCGTGCTGTCGCTCCAGATGTTGTTGTGGTTATTCCGCGTGCGTTTTTTAGGGTCTAGGTCGTTATTTATGCTTGCGCCGTCTAGGGTAAAGTTGTTTTGATAGTAGCTCGCGCCGTTTATGCTGATATCTTGCGGAGCCAGCTCGCCCGCGCGCACGCTTTTGGCGTTTTTCGCGCTAAAGGCGACGTTTGGATTGCCCTTTAAAAGATCGGTTATGCCGTGATTTTTAGACGTTATCAGATCCATATCCGCGCGCGTTAGTTTTCCGGGTTCTTTCGTAGCGTTGGCGTCGGCGCTGACCTCGACTTTATCTAGCACGACCTCCGCGGCGTTTAGCGTACTAAAATTTAACGCCTTTAAAGCGGTTAAATTTAAAGAGCCTTGATGGGCGTCGCGACTCGCGACCAAATGCGAAAGCGGCAAATTTAACGCCGCGGCCGCCACTAAAAGACTAGCCGTTTTTTTCATAATTATCCTTAGTTAAATTTATTTGTCGGTTTTGGGCGTTTGCGTCAAAACCGCGTATTTTAGGCGGCGATAAATTTTACTCGCCTTACGTTTTAGCTTTGAACGGTTGCTAAAATTCGGCTAAATTTACGCCGCAAAGTTTGCAAAAAGGCGGCTATTTGCGATTTGCCCTCGCAGCGATTAGGCTTTGTTTTTTTAACGCGCGTTTAAACCGCAAATTTAAATAAAAACGCCGCCCAAATTTATTCGCCGCTTAAAAAAGCTACGCCAAGCAGGTTTGCTAAGCTCTAAAGCCGCTTTTGCTAAAAATATAAAAACTGCGCTAAGAGCTAAATTTGTCCCGCGCAGGCGTTATTTTTTAGATTTTAAAACCGCCTGATAGCCTTGTTTTTTGAGCGCTTCTACGACCGTATTTTCCGCAAAGTCGTCCTGGACGACGATGTCGGCCGTTTTAGCCTCCAAATTTACATCAAATTTCTTCACGCCCTTAAGCGTATTTAACGTCTGCGTGATGACTTCGTAGCAGCTCACGCAGGCCATGTTTGGGATCTCGTAAACTAAAGTCTTGTCCGCAAAGGCCGCCGTGCAAAGCACCAGCGCTAGAGCTAGCTTTTTCATTCTTTGATACCGACTTTGTATTTTTTGGCTTGGATCGCGTGCACGATGTCCATCACGTTTACGCCGCTATCTGCGGTGATGTTCACGTCCTTGCTTTTTAGATCAAAACTCACTCTTTTTACGCCTTTGACGCCTTTTGCGGCATCTTCGATTTTCTTGGCGCAACCGCCGCAGTTCATATTCGGTACGTTTAGTTCGTAGGTTTGCTCTGCAAAAACAGCGCCGCAAATCGCCGCTAAAAGTAAAATTTTCTTCATCATCGCTCCTTGAAAATAATATTTGATATGAAATTGTATCACTATATTTCTTATATATTTATTATTTTCTATTTATATTAAAATGTAATATAATTTACTTTTTTCTTATATTTCAAACCAAAATTTGACATCGAATTTGAGCAGATTTAAAGCGGGTGGAAAAATATTGCAGGGAAATTAAGAGGGGAATTTAGCCCGCAAAAACCGTAAATTTGCAGGCTAAATTTATAAAATTTATTCTTTTGTTTTTGCCATTCTGCGGCGCATAGTAGGATCCAGATAGCGTTTGCGTACGCGTATGTTTGTCGGCGTGACTTCGACTAGCTCATCCTCCTCGATCCACTCCAAAGCGCGTTCTAGGCTTAGCTTTCTAGGCGGTACGAGCTTGATAGCGTCGTCAGAGCCGCTAGCGCGTACGTTGGTTAGGTTTTTGCCTTTGATCGGGTTTACGTCCAGATCGTTTGGACGGCTGTGCTCGCCGATGATCATACCTACGTAGGTCTTAGTCTGCGGATCGACGAAAAGTATGCCGCGATCTTGCAGGTTCCAGAGGCTATATGCTAGCGTTACGCCGTTTTCCATCGATACTAGGGCGCCGTTGCTGCGGTGCTCGACGCTACCGATGAGCGGACGAAACTCAAGGAAGCTGTGGTTCATGATGCCCTCGCCTTTCGTATCGGTCAAAAACTGGCTTCTAAAGCCGATGAGACCGCGCGCAGGGATCTCAAACTCGATCCTAGTCTGTCCGTCGCCGGTCGGGTGCATAGAGACCATCTCGGCCTTTCTGCGTCCGAGTTTTTCGATCACGGTGCCGCTAAACTCGTCCGGCACGTCGCACACCAGCAGCTCAAACGGCTCGCAGCGCACGCCCTCGATCTCTTTGATGATGACTTCCGGACGCCCGAGACAAAACTCAAAGCCCTCGCGGCGCATATTTTCGGCCAAAATCGTGATTTGCAGCTCGCCGCGGCCGCTAACCTTAAATTTACCCTCGCCGATGTTTTCGTAGCGCATCGCGATATTGGTTTTCATCTCGCTAGCTAGACGTTCGTCGAGTTTGTTTGAGGTTACGTGCTTGCCCTCGGTGCCCGCTAGCGGACTATCGTTTACGCTAAATACGACGCTAAGCGTAGGCTCCTCGATTTTTAGCGGATCAAGCGGCATAGGGGAGTTTGGATCCACGACGCTATCGCCGACATCTAGCGCTTCAAAGCCCGCTATCGCCACGATATCGCCTACTTGCGCCTCATCGATGTCGCGGCGCTCAAGGCCCAAAAAGCCGATGAGTTTTGAAATCCTGCCCGTCGTTTTCGTGCCGTCGGCTTTAGCGAGCATCACGTTTTGGTTTTTAGAAATTTTACCGTTGAATATACGTGCGATGCCGATTTTACCGACGTAGTTGTCGTAATCAAGCGTGAAAACCTGAAGCTGCAAAGGGTTGTTTATATCGCCGCTAGGAGCCGGGACGTGAGACAAAATCGTCTCGAAAAGCGGCTGCATATTTACGTTTTCGTCGGCCAAATTTAGCTTCGCGTAGCCGTTTCTAGCCGCCGCGTAAACGACTGGGAACTCTAGCTGCTCGTCGTTTGCCTCAAGCGCTACGAAAAGGTCGAAAATCTCGTTTATCACGCGATCTGGATCGGCTGCGGGTTTGTCGATTTTATTTACGACGACGATCGGACGAAGGCCGAGCGAGAGCGCTTTTTTCACGACGAATTTAGTCTGCGGCATTACACCTTCTTGTGCGTCTACGAGCAGCAAAACGCCGTCGACCATCTTTAGCACGCGCTCTACCTCGCCGCCAAAATCGGCGTGGCCCGGGGTGTCGATGATGTTGATCTTGGTGTCTTTGTAGCGGATCGCGGTGTTTTTCGAGAGGATCGTGATGCCGCGCTCGCGCTCGATATCGTTGCTATCCATCACGCGTTCGCCGACGGCTTGGTGCTCGTTAAAAGTACCCGATTGTTTCAAAAGCTCGTCAACCATCGTGGTTTTGCCGTGATCGACGTGAGCGATGACGGCGATGTTTCGTATCTTTTCCAAATTTTTCTCCATTTTAAACTTTTAAAGCGCGGATATACGCGTTTTGATAAGATAGCGATTATACCCAAAACTTGCTAAAAAAAAATTTATAACCGAAATTTAATCTAAATTTAGCTTTATACGGTTATAATATTTACTATCAGTTAAACGCCCTAAGGTAAATTTATGTTGAAAACCCGAAACGTCGGCTTTAAAATCTCAAACAAAACGATACTAAATCAAATAAATTTAGAATTCAAAAGCGGTAAAATTTACGGACTCATCGGACATAACGGCTCGGGAAAATCTTCTCTTATTAAAATTTTAGCCAATCAGCAAAAAAAATATTCCGGGCAAGTGCTTTTGCTGGATAAAAATATCAAAGAATATCGCGCCAAAGATTTTGCCAAAAAGCTCGCGTATTTACCGCAAAATTTACCCGATGCGGCCGACGTTAGCGGATTTGAGCTCGTATCGATGGGCAGATACGCTCATCAAAGCGGCTTTTTGCGCGACGAAAAAAACGACGAACGCATAGTTTTGGAGGCTTTGGAGACAACCGGAACGCTTAAATTTAAAGACCAAGAGGTGCGCACCTTATCCGGCGGCGAGCGTTCTAGGTTGTTTTTGGCGATGCTGCTGGCTCAACAAAGCGATTTTTTGCTTTTAGACGAGCCTTTGGCTCCGCTTGATATCTCTTTTCAGATCGAGGTTATGCAACTTATTTCCAGGCTGGGCAAAGAGCTCAAAAAAGGCGTTATTATCGTTATTCACGATATAAATTTAGCCGCTACATATTGCGATTATCTCATAGCCTTGAAAAAGGGCGAGGTGATCTTTAACGCCGATGCAAAAGAGATAATGAACAGCGAGCGCCTGGCGCAAATTTACGGCGTAAAGGCGAGCATCGTTCCTCATCCTACCCAAAACCGACTAGCGGCGGTTTTTTGATGCGCGCTTTTTTCGTATTTATTTTTACTTTAACTGCCTTAATCGCTCGAAATTTACCCCAAGAAACGGAAAATTTAAGCCCTAAAATCGTAGCGGTAGATTGGACGGCGGCGGAGATATTGAGGTCTATCGGATACGACGTAGCGGCTATCGGAGATAAAAGAAACTATGAAATTTGGGTCAAAGAACCAAGCGTAGAAAACGCGGTCGATCTAGGGCTTAGAATGCAGCCCAATCTAGAAGCGCTAATCAAGCTAAAGCCCGATTTTATCATCATTCCGTCCTTTTTTGAATTTAACAAAAACGCCCTAGCCCAATACGCGCGAGTAGAGGTCATAGACGCGTATAAAGAAGGGGATTTATACGAAAATATTTTGGACGCGACGCATCGTATCGCCAAAATCGCAAAAAGAGAAAAAGAAGCACAAAATCTCATACGAGAAAACGAAGAATTTTTTAAAAATTTACGCGCCGAGCTCGCGCGTTTTTCAAACGAACCTATCGCGACGATCCAGTTTATAGACAGCAAGCATTTGAGAATTTACGGAGAAAACAGCATATACGGAGTAAGCCTGAAAAAAATGGGGCTAAAAAACGCCGCGCCTAAAGAATTTACGTTTAATTTGTGGGGTATAGCCACGGTGCCGATCACTTCGCTTTTTAAGCTTCCTAAAAACTCGCGACTCGTTATCGTCGAACCAAATCCGCTCGATATTAAGCGCGAGCTTAAATTTAACGGGCTGTTTCGAGCTCTAGGGTTTTTTGAAAATAGTATTCAGACGAGTCCGATTTGGAGCGCGGGCTCGATTTTGAGCATGCAGCGCTTTGCTACGCAGCTGGCTCAAAACCTAAATCAAGATCCCCGAAAATGAAAAAATTACTTACGATTTTTTCGGTCGGTTTCGTCGTTTTGGGTATTGCCGCAGTCGCCTCGCAGGCGATTTTACTGGAAGATTTCGGCCAAAACGTCAAAAATTTAGTCGTTTTAAATTATATTTTGCCGCGAATAGGCGTCGCGTTTTTAAGCGGACTGTTTTTATCTACGGCTACGGCTTTGATGGCGCAAATAACGCATAACCCGCTAGCAAGCGATAGTACGCTCGGAGTAGGTAGCGGCGCGGGATTTTTTATGCTAGCGGGCGCTCTTTTCTTTCCGCATCTGGGACTTAGCACCGTCGCGAGCTCTTTCGTCGGCGCGGTCGCGGCGCTAGCGATACTTTTCGCATTATCTTCGGGGCGCGGATTTTCGGTATTTACCACGACGCTATCGGGACTTATAATCGGTTTATTTTTCGGATCTTTAACCTCGCTTTTAATGCTCTTTTTTCAAGAAGAGAGCTTTTTCGTCGCGGTTTGGATGAGCGGGGATTTGGCGCAAGACGGCGCGTTTAATTTTTACTCCATGCTAGTTTATTTTTTGCCGGCTTTAGCGGCTATTTTATATTTTTCTCGCTCGTTTCACCTTTTTGTTTTGGGCGATAGCGCTTGCAAGGCTCTTGGCGTAAACGTAAATTTAATACGCGCGACGGGGCTTTTGATAGCCGCTTATCTCACCGCTTTGACGGTAGCTTTCGTCGGCATCATCGCATTCGTAGGGCTTGGGGCTTATACGCTAGCAGATAGATTTAAATTCGATAATTTCGCAAAAAAGCTAATTTGCTGCGGCTTGTGCGGCGGGTTGCTTTTGGGCGTTACGGACGAAATTTTGATCGTGATTTTAAATTTAACGGGCGTAAATTTACCCGCTGGAGGTATAAGCGCGTTTTTAGGCGCGCCTTTGCTTTTATGGCTGATAATACGCGGCGTCCATAAAAACGAAGTATCCGCAAAAGACGGCGACGCGGGCTCGGCAGTAAAAGCAAACGCCGCTTTCGTATTGCCCGTTATTTTAGCCGTTTTGGTCGCGGCCTGCTTGTTTTCGCTATTTTTCGGGGTCGGAAATTTTAGCCAAGAGATACTAAGCGTGCGTATAAACCGAGTAGCGGCCGCGCTTTTTAGTGGCGTGATACTGGGCGTCGCGGGAACGGTTTTACAGCGTCTAAGCAAAAATCAAATGGCTTCTCCCGAGCTTTTGGGGATAAATTCCGGCGTGAGCCTTGGCGTATTGGCGGCTATGTTTTTAGCGCCGTTTTTGACCGTGCCGCTAGGTATCGCCGGCGCTTGCGCCATGCTTTGCTTTACCGTAGCCGTAAACTACAAAAACGAAATGTCGCCGCACAAGGTGATTTTAACGGGCATAGCTATAATGGCGTTTGTTAGCTCAGTAGAGAAAATTTTGCTCGCGACGGGAGATAGCAGGATTTATAACTTTATGGGCTACGCGTCGGGGAGTACCTATTCGGTTACGACAGCGTGGGCTGCTGCTCTATTTATCGCGGCGGTAGCTAGCGTTTTATTCGCGCTTTATTATTCCAGGCAAATCGAGCTTTTAAATTTAGGCGACGCGACCGCTTCGAGCTTGGGAGTAAACGTCCCGGGATACCGAACGATACTGTTTTTATTTTGCGCGGGCATAAGCGCGTTAGCGGCTCTTAACATAGGCCCGGTTAGTTTCGTTGGCTTGCTAGCGCCGCATATAGCGTCGTTTTTGGGCTTTCGCAAGCCGCGCTTGCAAATCGTAATCGCGTCTGTTATCGGCGGGATATTGATGGTAACGGCCGACTTTTTAGGCAGGACGCTTATTTTTCCTTACGAGATACCTTCGGGGCTCGTCGCTACCATTATCGGAAGCGCCTATTTCGTATCGGTGGCCAGAAAATTAAAATAAACTTTAAAAGGAGACAAAATGAAAAATAGTTTTAGGCTGGGTTTAGCCTTAAGTTTGAGCGCGGTCGCCGCTTTGGGCGCCGATAGCGTAGCTCTCGAAGAAGTAAGCGTCGTGGGCTCTGTAGCCAAAGGCAGCGGAAAAATCGACTTTATGCAGCCCGGAACCACTACTGCGATAACGCAAGATAAAATTTCCGAACAAGGCGCAAGCCAACTCGATAATGCCGTTAAATACGAAGCAGGCTTCATAAATCCCTACGGAACGGATCTGGATACGACCGATTGGCTAAAGCTAAGGGGCTTTAACGCGACGGTTACGCTTGACGGTTCTACGCCTTACAAAGGCGGATATTTAGGCGCTCAGCACGATATCTACGGGCTTGAAAGTATCGAGGTCGTAAAGGGCGCGAATTCGCTTTTATACGGCGCCTCAAGTGCGGGCGGAGTTATAAATTTAGTCAGCAAGCGTCCGACGGCTAAGCCTTTTGCCGAGGTCGGATTTAAGATCGGCAACAAAAATCAACGCGGAATTTTCTTTGACGCGAGCGACGAGCTTTTTACCGATAGGGTCAAATTTCGCTTAGTCGGAAATTACGAGAAAAAACACGGCGACGTCGATTTTACGCACAACGAACACTATTATATCGCTCCGTCTTTGCTGTTTTTGCTCGGCGACGAAACGACGCTGACGCTACTTTCAAGCTATACCAAAGATAACGGCACGGGCGTGACGGCGTTTTATCCCTATCCGAACGTAACGAAAGTATCTCGCGGCGTAAATCCGAGCTCAAGCAGCGACTTTTTAAAAAGAGAGCAGTATACGGCCGGCTACGAGCTAACGCATAATTTTACGGACAATTTAAAATTCGCGTCGAGCTATAAATTTAACAAAGAAGACAAAGAGCAGCTCGCTACGCTATACGTGGGCAGTTTCGGCGTTACGTTAGTCGATGCGGATGTGAAGTCTCATACGTTCGACAACCGCTTGAGCTATGAATTTCAAGGCGAAAACATCAAAAATTTAGCCACGTTCGGCTTTGATTACCGAAAAATAAAAGCGGACGGAATTTACGGCTTTTCTAGCACGACGCCTTGGACTATCGGCGATAGAGTAAGCGTAGCTAGACCTAGTAGCGCCCCAAGATACGACGTAGATCAGTCGCAACTGGGCTTTTATTTTAGCAACCAAGCGACGCTTTTTGACAACCTCATCCTAAACGCCGCCGTTAGACGCGACAAGCTAAAAGAGGACTCCGATACGCTAGGCACGAAAAATAACTACGAAATATCCAAAACCACTTATCAAGCGGGCGTAATGTATAACTTCGACGCGATCGGATTGATGCCGTTTTTTAACTACTCTCAAAGCTTTACTCCCGTCGTAGGAAGCAACAGCGCGGTCGGATACAAACCTATCGAAGGCAGACAATACGAAACGGGCGTAAAATACTTGCCAGAATTTATAGACGGAGAATTTAGCCTTGCATACTTTGATATAGAGGAGAAAAACGCTCTGGTGGGCGGTATGGTCGGGGGCCTATATATCCAAAGCCAAGCCGGTAAAAAACGAACCAAAGGCTTAGAAATAAGCTCGAACGTAAATTTAACCGACGATATAAACTGGATCGCGGCCTATACGCATTATTTTAGCGCAAAAACTCACGACGGAGTAAACGGCGATATCGTAACTCAAACGGCTCTAATACCTAAAAACACGCTCTCTTCATTTATAACGTATAAATTTAGCCTAACCGCCGACCAAAGCCTAAAAGTGGGCGCGGGCGTTAGATACGTAAGCTCTATCCCGGACGGCTCGGCAAGCGGCTACAAAAGCCATTCTTATACCCTGCTAGACGCTATGGCGGAATACGAGTATAAAAAATTAAGCGTAGGTCTAAACGTCAATAACTTAACCGACAAAGAGTATTTTTCCGGTTGCGACGGATATTATTGCTACTACGGCGAAGGCATCAGAGCTACGCTAACGGCTAAATATAAATTTTAATCTCCGATTTTAATTTCCCAAACTCGCCTCAAACGAGGCGAGTTTTTCTACGAAACGATTAGGAACGATTTTTGCATACCCTTTGAAAGTTAAATTTAAAGGGTTTTTATGCAGACTACTCAAAACGATATTTTATCATTTGACGCGAGCATCAAAGGCGGCGTGAAAAAGCAGAGCAAAAACGCGCAAAAAGGCGGTAAAGAGGACGGCGCATTTCTCTCTATGGTGCTAGACGCGGCCGCTAAAAAGGGCGAAAATTTAAGCGAAAAAGATCTAAAAGAGATGGCAAAAGCCGTAAATTTATCCGCCCAAACGGCTCAAAATCAGCAAACAAAAGCGCCTATCCAAAGCACGGACGTAAAAGAAATTTTAGGCGAGGAAGCGGCGGAAAATTTGTTTGAAAACGCGACTTTTATGCAGCTTTTGCAAATTTTAGAGATGCTTAGCGGCGGCGAAAAAATCAGCAAATTTCCAAATTTTGAAAACCGCCTAGCCAAAGCGCTCTCAAGCGAAACGACGCTAAACGAGCTAAGGGGAGCCAAAAATCTAAACGAGCTAATAGAGATCGCAAATAAGCTAAATTTGGGTCTAGAAAATATCGAAGTAACGCAAGCCCAGGCCGACGAGCTAGGCGAGAAATTTCCGAGTTTGGCGAAAAAAGATTTCTTTGAACCCGTAACTCCTAAGAAAAATTTCGCTTTTAGCGAGCTAAAAAACAAGGTCGAAGAGACGATAAACGCAAGCGAGCCAGAGCCCAAAGATACGCTAAATAAACTACTCGCCGCCGTGCAAGAAGAGCAAAATAAGGCCCAGCCAAAAGACGCCAATGCAAAAGCGCAAGACGCGCAAAATTTGGCTCAAAACTCCAAAATCATAAAAGAAGCGGTAAAAAACGATGGCGAAAAAGAGACAAATTTAAAAGACGATAAGCCAAACCTCAAAGCCGAAAGCGAGCTAAATTTAACCGCCGCAAAAAGCGAAAAATCTGTGCTCGGCCAAGACTCTAAAAAGATAAATTTACAAAATTTGCTATTTCCTGAGCGCGAAAACGGCGAAGAGCAAATTTTAACCGAAACCCAAAGCGATAACGGCGAAAACAGCGAGCTAAACGCGATGGTAAAAGACGTCATCTCAAACGCCAAGGCGCAAAGCAGAAATTTCCAGGCCGTGCGCGAGACGTTTGATAACTTTAGCTCAAATTTAAAAGAGCAAGTCGCGGCATACAAATCGCCGTTTATGCGCTTTAACATCACGCTAAATCCGCTAAATTTGGGCGAAGTCGAGATCACGATGGTAAATCGCGGCAACAATCTGCACATAAATTTCAACTCAAACACGCAGACGATGAACCTCTTTTTACAAAATCAGGCCGAGTTTAAAAACAGCCTCGTAAATATGGGCTTTACCGAGCTTGAGATGAACTTTAGCGATCAAAATCAGCCCAAAAAAGAGCAAGGGCAAAAAAGCTACAAAGGCTCCAAATTTAGCTCCGACGACGCCGAGCAAAGCGAACCGACTGCGCCTCGTTTAGAGCTCGTCGTTCCGCGATACGTGTAAATTTGGAATCAAATTTGCTTGAGATATAAAAATTTAAAGGATAAAAGATGGCAAACGGACTAGAAACCAATAACTTTACGGTAAACAACCAAGCCGCCAAAAAATCGGCGGACGCCCTACAAAAGGCCGCAGGCACCAATCCAAACGCCCAGCTAGACAAGGACGCTTTTATGAAACTTCTTTTGACCGAGCTTCAGTATCAAGACCCGACAAGCCCGATGGATACGGAAAAAATGCTAACCCAAACTAGCCAGCTAGCCTCGCTTGAAATGCAAGAAAA
>NZ_CALIII010000424.1 GCF_938018145.1 uncultured Campylobacter sp. | reverse complement strand
TCGCTATCGGCGTAGCTACGGGCATCATAATGGAATTTGAGTTCGGTACCAACTGGGCAAACTACAGCTGGTTTGTCGGCGACATCTTTGGCGCGCCGCTAGCTATCGAGGGCTTGCTCGCGTTCTTTATGGAGGCGACGTTTTTTGCCGTTATGTTTTTTGGCTGGGACAAAGTTAGCAAGAAATTTCACCTCATCTCGACCTGGCTCGTGGCTATCGGTTCAAATTTGAGCGCGCTTTGGATCCTCATCGCAAACGGCTGGATGCAGTATCCGGTGGGTATGAAATTTAACCCCGCAACCGCCAGAATGGAAATGGAAAATTTCTTTGAAGTAGCGCTTAGCCCGGTGGGTATCATCAAATTTTTACACACCGTAACTAGCGGCTACGTTGCTAGCGCGCTTTTCGTGATAGGAATTTCAGCGTGGTTTATCCTAAAAGGACGCCACCTAATCATGGCTAAAAAATCAATCGTCGTAGCGGCAAGCTTCGGGCTTGCGACGTCGCTGTTTTTGATGTTTAGCGGCGACGAGAGCGCATATCAGGTCGCGCGCACCCAGCCTATGAAACTAGCCGCGATGGAAGGCCTTCATAAAGGCGAACAAAACGCCGGCCTAGTCGCGATGGGCGTGCTAGATCCGTCTAAAAAACCGGGCGACGGCAAGGACGCGTTTTTACTCGAACTAAAAGTGCCTTACGCGCTTGGAATCATGGCTACTAGAAAATTTGATAGCTTTACTCCGGGCATCGAGGATTTAGTCTACGGCAACGAAGCGCAAAATATAGAGAGCGTCGCAAGCAAGATGGCCAAAGGCTCGCTAGCCGTTAGCGCGCTAGCTAGCTACAACGCCGCTAAAAAATCGGGCGATAAAGCCGCGATGGAGCAAGCCGAGCAAACTCTGGCTCAAAATATGAAATTTCTAGGCTACGGATACCTAAAATCCCCGGAAAGCGCCGTGCCGCCGGTCGGCATTACGTTTTATAGCTTTCACTTGATGGTGGCTCTTGGTACTTACTTTTTGGCTTTATTTTTGGTCGTTACGTATCTTACGATGGCAAACGATATCGAAAATTTCAAAAAGCTGCTGTGGGCGTGCGTATTTAGTATCCCGCTAGGACTAGTGGCGATCGAGGCGGGCTGGATAGTAGCCGAAGTAGGGCGTCAGCCGTGGGTCGTGCAAGACCTCATGACCGTGGGCGTGGGAGCGACGAATTTAGCCGACACCAACGTCAAAATTTCGTTCTGGCTATTTGCCGTTTTATTTACGGCGCTTTTGATAGCCGAGATAAAAATCATGCTAAAACAGATAAAAATAGGATTTGAAAACCATGCTTAGTTTAGAATTTTTACAAATTTACTGGTGGTGCGTAGTTAGCTTGCTAGGCGGTTTGCTAGTGTTTATGATGTTCGTTCAGGGCGGACAGACGCTGCTTTTTGGGCTTTGCAAAAACGAGCTTCAAAAGGACATGGTGATAAATTCTATCGGGCGCAAATGGGAGCTTACGTTTACTACGCTCGTAATGTTTGGCGGCGCGTGCTTTGCGGCGTTTCCGCTGTTTTACGCGACAAGCTTCGGCGGTGCGTACTGGGTGTGGCTGGCGATTTTGTTTTGCTTTATCCTCCAAGCCGTGAGCTACGAGTACCGCAAAAAACCGGACAACTTCCTAGGTCAAAAAACCTATGAAATTTTCCTTTTCATAAACGGCTCTTTAGGCGTTATTTTAATCGGCATGGCCGTTAGCACGTTTTTTTCGGGAAGCGACTTTTTACTAAACGAGCACAACTTCGTGCAGTGGCAAACGCCGTTTCGCGGTCTTGAGGCACTTGGCAATATCATGCTATATCCGCTAGGCATCGCGATGTTTTTCCTAGCTCGCGTGGGCGGAGCGCTCTACCTCATCAACAACATCGACGATGCAGAGCTAAGGGCTAACGCCAGAAAAGCGGCGCTAAAAAATACGATTTTCTTTTTACCGTTCTTTTTGATATTCATCGCTTGGATATTTACCAAGACCGGTTTTGCATACGACGAGAGCGGCGTAGTGAGCCTAGTTGGCTTTAAATACGCTCTAAATTTACTCCAGATGCCGCTTGTTGCAGCTATGATAGTTATAGGCGTCGGACTCGTGCTTTTTGGTATATTTAAGGGCGCATTTACGACTAGCATCTACGGCGTAGTGCCTTACGGCGCGGGCGTAGTGCTAACGGTTACGGGACTATTTTTGATAGCCGGGCTTGCGGATACGGCGTTTTATCCGTCGTTTTCAAATTTGCAAAGCTCGCTAACTATCAAAAACGCAAGCTCTAGCCACTACACGCTAAACGTCATGGCCTACGTGAGCCTGCTAGTGCCGTTTGTTTTGGGCTATATTTTCGTCGTTTGGCGCGCGATGGATAGCAAAAAGATCACGGCCGACGAGATAGAGCGCGATCATCACGCGTATTAAGGATAAAAATGATAGAAGCGATAGTTTTTCTTTTTCTTTGGGTTTTGGCGCTTTTTGGCGGATATAAATTCGTCCATTTTAACATCAAGCACGTCGAGAAAAACGACGACAAATACTTTGGAAATTTGCGCGAATAAGCGCTGATCCGCAAATCTCGTTCTACTTAAATTTTAGCTTTTATCGCTATAATGAGGCTAAAATTTTAAGGAGAACGAGATGTTTGACTTCACTTTTCACAACCCCACAAAAATAGAATTCGGCAGAGACAAAGAGCGAAACATCGGGCTTTATATGCGCGAATTTGACGCTAAAAGAACCCTACTGATCTACGGCAGCGAACGCATCAAAAAAGACGGACTCTTTGACGCGGTAGCAGCTAGCCTAAAAGAAAACGGCATCGAGTTTATAGAGCTTGGCGGCGTAGTTAGCAACCCCGTGCTAAGCAAAGTTTACGAAGGCATCGAGCTAGCTAGGAAATTTAACGCCGACAGCGTGCTAAGCGTAGGCGGAGGCTCCTGTCTAGATAGCGCCAAAGCCATCGCCGCAGGCGCGCTATATGGGGGCGACGTGTGGGATTTTTTCACAGGCAAAGACCCAAGCCGCGCGCTAAAAATCTTTGACATCATAACTCTTGCGGCGACGGGCAGCGAGATGAACTCGGGCGCAGTCGTGACAAACGAAGCTACAAAACAAAAATTCGCCATCCACGGCGACGTGCTATATCCGCTAGTCTCGGTCGTAAACCCTCAGCTGCAAGCCAGCGTTAGCCGCGAGTACCTAGCCTACTCCGCCGCCGATATCATCGCGCACAGCATCGAGGGATATTTCACCGCTAGCGTTCAACCTGACATCATCAACCTCTACATCGAAGCCAACATCAAAACCGTGATGAAAACGACTGAAATTTTACTAGCTGGTCCCGACAACTACGATGCCAGAGCCGAGTTCGCCTGGGCGGCTACGATGGCGCTAAACGGCCTAACCTACGTCGGCACGCACGGCTACTCCTACCCAAACCACATGCTCGAGCACGCCATGAGCGCGGTCGTAAACTGCGCGCACGGAGCGGGTCTAGCGGTCATAATGCCAGCGTGGATGAAGTGGTACAAGAGCCGAAATTTGAGTGCTTTCGAGCGTTTTGCGCGGGAAATTTTCGGCGTAAATTCGGCGGACGAAGGCATCGCCGCATTTAAAGCGTGGCTTAGCAAAATCGGCGCTCCCGTTAGCCTAAAAGCCGTCGGCATAGAGGGCGAAACGCTAGACCAGGTGGTAAATTTAGCCTACGACTACGCGGTAAACTGGCGCAAAGATAAGCTCTACACGAAGGAAAATATCAAAGCGATTTTTGAGCTGGCGAAGTAAATTCGAGTAAATCTGCGGCTAAATTTAGCGCTAGCAAGATACGAAAATTTAACTCTTATACGCCGGTTTAAATTTAACCGCCGCGAGATAAATTGGGAAATTTCGGCGCTTTGGCAAAGCGGAGTCGGTTTTAGGTTTCAAATTTCGCGCTTTAAATTTGCTCCGAGTTTTTTCGGGTTGCGAATTTAAACGCAAAAGTACGAAATACGCGCGCGACGGGTAAATTTTCGGTATGACGAAAACGGCAACGCAAAATACCGCACAAATCATAAATTTAAGCGCGCAAGGTAAACAAAACGCGGCCGGGCTAGTAAAATTTACTTTGCAAACGGCGGACTTACCCGCCCGCCGTAGCAAAATAGAGCAGGGCGCGCCTAAACCCCGCTCCGCGCCTAAATTTAAACTAAGGCTTTTTGATGATAAATCTAAGCGTCGGACCGTCTTGCTCGATTTTAAGCACCTCAAAGCCCCTGTTTCTCGCGTCGTAAGGGATCGAGTTTATCGCCTGCGGGCAGTCGCAAAGCACTTCTAGCACCTCGCCGCTTTTCATTTTCGGTAGGATTTCTAGCGTCGCGACGGCGGGCATAGGGCAAGCCTCGCCTAGGATATCGAGCGTATAGCTTATTTCAAAATCGTCTTCATGCATCTTAGTAGCCTCCTTTGGCGAAGAAATTTCGTTTGTAGATAAACACCAGCAGCAGCGCCGAAACGAATAAACATAAATTTACCGCTAAGCCGCCCAGCGGACCGAATACCTCTAAAAGCTGGATTTTCGGGCCGTCTTTGATCCATGCCGGGATGAGATCGTAGCTAAGGGCTAGCACCATGGTTCCTACGACGTTTGCGACGCCCACGATCATAAAGTGCAGCTGCCCCTCGGTGGCTCTATACGTCCAGCCGCACTCGCAGCCGCCCGCAAATACGATACCAAAGCCGAATAAAAACGCTCCGATCGCAACCGCCGGCGAGAAATTCGTAACCTTGCCGACGTAGCCGTTTAGCATCAGCACGAAAACGATGAGCGTGGCGATTATCATGCCGTAAAAAGCGCCCTTCGTCGCGACGTCCCTGCCGAATAAAAACAGGTCGCGAAAGCACGAAGTAAAACAAATTTGACCCTTTGAGATAATAAAACCGAAAACCAGTCCGAAAAGCAGTCCAAGCGGCAAGATGCTAGCTTTGACTTTTAGATCGAGCGCCGGCGCTTGCATCAAAAGATACGCAAACCAGATAATCGCTAAAATCGCGATAATCACGCCGATGGCGAAATTTCGGTCGGCGCGTCCTTTGTCGTGCGTCGTGCCTTTGCCTTTTGAGCCGAAGTTTTTAAGTTCGGTTTTAGGCATAAAGATAGGCAGCTTGCCGACCTTGACGGCGACGTAGATGCCAAGCACCATAAACACGGCAAAAAGCCACGTATGCAGCGAAAAATACGGCAGTCCTGTGAAAAAATCAAGCAAGTTGCAGCCAAAGGCCAGACGCGCGCCAAATCCCGAAAGCAAGCCGCCGACGATAGCTTGAAAAACTCGAATTTTGCTTGCGGGTAGGCGAAATTTGACTTTGTTTGCCATAAATGCCGCGATCGTAGCGCCCACAAACATGCCTATTAGCATAAGCCCCTCAAAGCGCGTGAGCGGGTTGCCGTCAAGATTCGTGATCTTGTAGTAGGAGTAGCCGCTAAGATCCATCCCGAAAAGCTCCAAAAACTCGCCGCCCCAGCGCGTCATCTCGCCGGTCACCGCCCATCCGCCGCCAAAAATCCCAAAATACACGGTCGCGACGATGGCTAGGATAATCATCGCCTGCCCGACGTTCCAGAAATTCGTTAGATATTTCGTTCTAAATTCTTTAAACATAAATTTTCTTTGTATTAATTTCCTCGCCCCGCGAGACTAAAATTTGAGATTAAACGCGTATCTATGAGGTAGTCATCTAGGTATCCTAAAACGTGGTCGTCAAACTTGACGCTAAAAAATAAGAATTGTAGCTAAGATATTATTAAATAAAATTAAAATTTAGCTAGATTAATTTGCGATATTTTTCTCTAAAATATAAAATCTATAATCATCTTTTTTGTTTTCTTGAGATCTTTTACCGCAACTTTCGGCCGGCATCTGCTGCCGGATTTTGCTTTTTCGAGAATATTTTAAGCGGTTCTCTTTAGTTGCCACCACTTTGCCTGTATCTTGACCAAAGAGAACCTAGCGTTTTGACTAAAATATCCTTAGATATAAAGTCCTACGCCTCCAAAATCGCTCCATTGCTAGCATTGGTTACCAGTTTGCGATACATTCGTAGCCAGCGATACGGCAGCGGTTTTTCAATCGGTTTAAATTTAGCCCTGCGCTCGGCGATCTGCTCTTCGCTTAGGCGCACGTTGATCGCGTACGTATCCACGTCGATATCGATGATGTCGCCGTCCTCTAGCAGTCCGATCATGCCGCCCTCGGCAGCTTCGGGGCTCACGTGTCCGATACTTAGCCCTCTCGTAGCTCCGCTAAACCTGCCGTCCGTGATGAGAGCCACGTCCGCGCCCAGTCCGCGCCCCATGATTAGGCTCGTAGGACTTAGCATCTCCTGCATACCAGGGCCTCCGCGCGG
>NZ_CALIII010000423.1 GCF_938018145.1 uncultured Campylobacter sp. | reverse complement strand
CCAGATCGCCGCTTTTTTCTATCATGGGCGCAGCCGTCATCTTGATGCTAACGCCCATTTCGTTTGCGATGATGTGCGCCAGCGTCGTCTTGCCAAGGCCCGGAGGCCCGTAGAAAAGCACGTGGTCTAGGCACTCGCCGCGCTTTTTGGCGGCCTTTATAAAGACTCCTAAATTTTGCTTGATCTTTTCCTGTCCGATGTAGTCCTCAAAGCGCGTGGGGCGCAGCGACACCTCAAAATCGTTTTCAAAGCTTATTTTTTCTATTTCGACTATTCTATCCATTTTTTCGGCTCTGTTTTTCGTAAATTTGCCGCATTTTACAAAATTTTGGGTAAGTTTTGGCTTTGGGCTTTGTTCAAATTTAACTCGGCGTTCAGCGGTAAATTTGGCGCCGTAAAGGCTAGGGTTTTAAAACCGAACAAAGCTCAAATTTATCCGCCTGGCCGAAGCGGATAAATCTCAAAAATCAGTTTAAATTTGACAGAAAATACAGATTGCGGCCGACCAAATCGGTCCGAGCTTAAAACTCCGCTATCCTCGCTTTTAAAAGCTTGCAATCGCTATCGTTGCCAAATTTACAACCCTCCGCGATAGACTCGAATTTTTCGTAAATTTCGATATTTTTCTCGTAGTTTTCAAAGCCCAGAGCCCTGCAGCCGTCGTCGTTGCCGAGCTTGCAAGCGCGCGAATAGCCGTCGTACGCGTCATAAACCGCGAACTCCACGCCCTGCGCGTGCTCGTAAACGTAGCCAAGAGCATAGCAGCCAAGCGCATTTTTCATGTAGCACGAGGTGTCAAAGGCCTTGTGCGCGCTTGCTAGATCGCGCTCCGCTCCAAGACCCTCGTGCATCATCCTGCCGTAGTTGTAGCAGCCAGCACCGTCAAATTTTCTGCACGCTTTGGCGTATAAATTTATGGATTTTTTGAGATCGTTTTGTGATTCGTAGATGAGGCCGAGGTTGTTGCAAGCCGCTTCAGAGCCTAGCTCGCAGCCTTTTTCGTAGAGACGAAATATCTTATTTTCATCTTTAGGGCCGAAAATTTCCTTGACGTTTAAAAGCGCCAGATCAAAGCACCCCGTGCCGTTTCCCAGCTCGCACGATTTTTCAAAGAAAAGCTCGGCTTTTTCGTTGCTTTTCTGGGCTCCTAGCCCGCTAAAATGCATACTGCCCAGCGCCGCGCAGCTCATCGCGTCACCCTCCTGGCAAAGCGGCGATAAAATCTTAAAAGCCGCGTCATAGTCGGCATTTTCGATCGCCTGCCTCGCGGCCTCCTCTCGTTTAGAAAATCGCTTCTCGTTCTGCGCTTGCTCATTTTGCTCGCCAAGACTGTCGATGCCTAGCCCAAAATTCGGATTTGAAGCCGCTAGTGCGCTAAAAAACGTCGCTAAAATCAATAAAATTTTCAAAATTTACTCCTCGTTTTCAATCCAGTCTTGTTTTGATAGCTAAATTTGCCCGTCAAATTTGACGAGGAACGGGTAAATGCAAGCGTTCAAATTTAAACCAAACTCTGTTCGTCAAATTTAACGCCTAAGGCTCAAATTTGCCGTTGTTTGCCGGATGATCAAATTTGCCCCGCCGACTAGATTTAGCTAAACAAGCTAAATTTTATACTCAAACTCCTCGCTCGGGAAGGTCTTTTCTCTAACTTCGCGGGTGTAAGTTTCTACCGCCGTTCGTACCAAATTTGCGCCGTCGAGATAGCGCTTTACGAATTTAGGCTTAAACTCGTCGAAAAACCCGAGCATATCGCTCCACACGAGCACCTGTCCGTCCACGTCGGCACCCGCGCCGATACCGATGATAGGCATCTGCACGCTTTTTGCGACCTTTGCCGCAACC
>NZ_CALIII010000422.1 GCF_938018145.1 uncultured Campylobacter sp. | reverse complement strand
AAATTTGACCGCAAATTTAGGTCAAATTTGAAGATCGGTGTAAATTTAAACGGCAGCGTAACTTGATGATTTTAACCGCTCGCCGTTTGCATAAAACTAGGCTGGATAAATTTAAAATTTGACTTTAGGCGGAGGATATGAACGAAAGTATAGGCAAAGAAAATAAAGAGCCGGAGCTACTTTACAGGCTAGGCAAACGAAATCCGCTCATGGTAATGATCGACTTTATTTCGTACAGCTTTTTCCTACTCGTGCCCGCCTTGCCTACTGTGATATATTACGACGGCTGGATGCGCATACTTGGGATTTTGGGCTCTGCACTTTTGATCTGGCTGCTATACTCGGTGATATTTTTTAACTACGTTGAAATTTATAGAGACAAGATTGTTATAGATAGATTTATATTTGGAAATCAGATTATAAAACCAGAAAATATAATCCACTGTCGTACCCTTGAACGCGCTTTTTTACCGGCGCACGTAGAAATAGCGCAAAAGACGCAACATCGTATAGCCAAAATGACCATAATAGCAGGCCTCACGCACAAACAAGCAGACGAGATAGAAAGGCAAATAAATCTTATAATACCTTTGGAAAAAACCGATAAATAATAAGAAGCATAAAGGTTAAATTTGCCGCCGTTATCTGCATCCAAATTTAACGAGCGAGCCAGACAAAACCCGCTCATCGGCAGTCAAATTTAACAAAACCGCCCGTAAATTTATCCCTCCTCGCTTCGGGTCAAATTTAGCCGCCAAACCAAACCCCAAATTTAAAGCGTAAATCTTAAAATTTAGATTTTTATCTACGTTTTATATTTTTGCCGTCTTTATTTACGCACATAAAATCCACGGTGGCCCCGCCGTCATAAATCAAAGCTACGCCGTCTGAATGAAATCTATCGTCGCAGCCCGCCTCTTTGTCGCCTCGCAGTATCTCGTCCGAAGCGTCGGCAAAAATCTCGTAATACACGCCTCCAAAGCCCTCATTGCGATAATAAATCGTAGTCTTGCGCTCGCCTCCAAACGCCTCGTTGCCCCAAATTCTTATGCCTATGACGTTTGCGCTTTTTAGTTTGGCTTTTAGTTCGCCAAAAGTCTGCGCATCCCAGCCCAGTATCCGCAGTGGTTCCTGCAGGCCCGTTCGCTTATCTACGCGGATGAAGCTCGCAGTTTGGTTTTTATCGGCACTCACGGCGCTAAACGTCTCAACCAGGGCTCCGTCTAAGCGCAGGTCAAACCAAACTCCGCGAGGCCTAATCTCGCGCGCAAAATCGCGCAATGCTAAAATCTCGATATGATTTTTTGCGTAGTTTCGCGCTAACTCTCGTCCGTCGTATAAATTTAAGTAGACGGCCGTCGCCGCGATTAGAAAAATAATAATAAAAGACGCTTTGTAGCTTATACTCATAAATCCTCGCAAATTCTTTTATTCTTAGTCTAATTTACGGCGTCAAGCACGCTAAATTTAAAATTTAACCCCGTGATTTAGCAGTTTTCTTACGCCTAGATTCGTGTCGATGCCGCTGATTATGGCGTTGTAGATGTACTCTTTGCCTTGCTGGATGGCGCTTTCTAGGCTTTCGCCGCGAGCGAGCAGGCAGGCTAGCGAGCTAGAAAACGTGCAGCCCGCGCCGATGATAACCAGCGGGTCGGCTAACGGCGTCTCAAAGTTTTGCACGCTGCCGTCCTTGCGGTAGAGCGTGTCGATGCTCTTGCCCGCGACGATGTGTTTTTTCACGATCACGTCGCACGGCAGATTCGTAAAATCATCGCCGAAAAGCACGTCTGCTTCGCGCAGGTTCGGCGTCGTGACGGCGGCAAATTTCATCAGCTCTTTTAGTCGCTCGATGGCGCTATCTTTGATGAGTTTGTGCCCCATTTTCGAGACGCAGACGGGATCTAGCACCACGGGAGCGGAGTTTTTCTCTAAAAAGCTCTGCACGACGTCCATGATAGGCTCGTTAAAGAGCATGCCGATCTTGACGGCATCGAAGCTAAACTCGGCCGCGAGCATCTCGAGCTGATCGGCGATAAAGGACGGATCTAGCGAAACGATATTTTTGATCTTGTCCGTGTTTTCGGCCGTTAGCGCCGTGACCGCCGTCGCGCTATAGCAGCCAAAGTGCGCGCACGCCTTGATATCGGCTTGCAGTCCCGCGCCGCCGTTGCTGCATGAGCCTGCGATGATGAGGATTTTTTTCATTTTTTGCCTTTTTTCGTTTTTAAAAGCCGTATTATAAACGACATTGCATTAACGGCG
>NZ_CALIII010000421.1 GCF_938018145.1 uncultured Campylobacter sp. | reverse complement strand
AATGTTAATAAGTGCTTTGGCGATAGATAATCCGATGGCAAATATACTAAAGGACTATGAAAACAAGTGTAATGCCGGGGACGAGATGGCGTGCGGCGTGGTGGGCGGAGTTTATGATTTTGCCTTTGAGGTGTATGGGGTAAAGCAAGACTACGGCAAGGCGATGAAATTTTATAAAAAAGGCTGCGATAATGGAAACTACAGATCGTGTAATAATCTGGGCTCTATGTATGACAACGAAAAGGGCGTAAAGCAAGACTACAAAAAAGCATTTGAGTTATATACTAAGTCTTGCGACATCGGAAACGACGCGCTCGGTTGTAGAAATCTCGGATTTTTGTATATCAATAAGCATGTTTCAGGCATAAATGAGAAGCAAGCGTTTTTGGAGGGATTTGGGCGTGTTAAAAAAGTTGCGACATCACGCCGGATTTTACTGCTTGCAGCTTTTTGGGCGATGTATATTTAAAAATAAATGAGAAAAACGACGCAATGAAATATTATCAAAGAGCATGCGCTGCCGGGGCTACCGACAATGTTGTTCAATCTTTTGAAGAAGGCGTTAAGCTTTGGCAACTAACCTGCGCAATGTACGAACTTTTAAAACAAGGCTCAAGGTGATTTTTAAAATTTGGACATGACTTTAAACTGTCCAAATTTATCCCAAACCAAATTTAAATATTTCGCATCAAATTTTCAACCAAGTTCACAAAATCTTCCTTATAAAAAGGAAATAATTTTATTAAATTTCACCAAATTTGCTCAAAATATTGACATTAAAAAGCCATTTGGATAAAATCCGAGTCTCTTACACAAGTAAGAAGTGTCGTATGTTTGCGACAAGTTCTATTCAAAGGAAAGAAAATGGAAAGAATCAGGCTTAAGCTTAAAGCTTATGACCATAGAGTTCTCGACCGCACAGTTGCAGCCATAGTAGAAGCTGTCAAACGAACGGGCGCCGACGTCAGAGGTCCGGTGCCGATGCCTACGAAGATCAAACGCTACACGGTCTTAAAATCACCACACATCAACAAAGACTCACGCGAGCAGTTTGAAATGAGAATTCACGCTAGAATGCTAGATATCGTAGCGGCTACGCCCGATACCGTCGACTCGCTAACAAAGCTTGACTTAGCCCCTGAGGTTAACGTCGAAGTCCGCGCGATGGGCAAATAAAGGCGAGGTGAAAGATGGAATATATCGTAGAAAAAATAGGCATGAGCAGAACGGTTAATAACCCGAGCATCCCTGTTACGCTTCTAAAGGTCGTAAACGCTAAAGTTTGCGAAGTGAGCGAATGCGGCAGCGCGATAGTAGCTTATGCTAAAGGTAAAGCAAAAAATAAAGCCATAGAGGGTCAGCAAAAAAAATATAGCCTAACGGCGGAATTTAATAAATTCGCAACCCTACAAGTCGCCAATAAAGAGGCAGGCGATCTTGATTTTAGTCCGCTTAGCTCGGCTAAAATTTTAAAAGTTAGCTTCAGCTCAAAAGGTAAAGGCTATCAAGGCGTCGTGAAAAGACACGGCTTTGGCGGCGGTCCGAAAAGTCACGGTTCTCGCTTCCACAAAAGACACGGCTCTATCGGTAACCGCGAGTGGCCGGGACGCGTTCAGCCTGGTATGAAGATGGCCGGACACACCGGAAACGAAAAAGTTACCGTTAAAAACGAGATCGTAAGCTTTGACGCCGAAAACGGAATTTTGGTTTTAAAAGGCAGCGTCGCTGGCTATAACGGCGCAATGGGCAGAATAAGGATAGTAAAATGAGTAAAGTTTGCGTATTAAACGAAAAATTTGAAAAAGCTAGCGAGCTTGATCTACCGGCTAATTACGCTGAGATCAACCCGCACAACCTATATCTTTACGTTAAGTCTTATTTGTCCGGTATGCGTTCAAATTCGGCTCACACCAAAACCAGAGCTTTCGTAAGCGGCGGCGGTAAAAAACCGTGGAGACAAAAAGGTCGCGGCGGCGCTAGAGCGGGCTCAACCAGAACTAACGTCTGGGTAGGCGGCGCAGTGGCGTTTGGTCCGAGCAACGAGCGAAACTACTTCCAAAAGGTCAATAAAAAGCAAAAAAGATTGGCGCTTGAGTTCGCGCTAAACGAAAAAGCTAACGCGGGTAAAATTTTCGCGGTAGATAGCATAGAGATCGCAAGCGGCAAGACTAAAGACGCGGCTAAAATAATCAGCGCGTTAAATTTGAGAGACGCTTTGGTCGTAAAAGATCTGCTTGACGACAACACGCTATTGGCGTTTAGAAATCTATCAAACTGCTATCTAATCGATGCGAGCGAGATAAACGCTTACTTAGTGGCGACTTACGGTGCCGTCGTTATCGAGAAGGCCGCACTTGAAACTATAATAAAAGAGGGCTGAAATGGCAGATATAACTGATATCAAAACGATTTTATATACGGAAAAAACTCTCGGTCTTCAAGAGCAAGGCGTGGTCGTTATACAAACTTCGCCTAAGATGACTAAAAATAGGCTGAAAGAAATTTTGAAAGAGTATTTTGGAGTAACGCCGCTTCGCGTAAATTCGCTTAGAATCGACGGAAAAGTTAAGCGTTTCAAAGGAAGAGAAGGACAACGCAACGAGATAAAGAAATTTTACGTTCAGTTGCCTGAAGGCTCAAGCCTAGAAAACACGGAGGCGTAAGATGGCGATAAAAACCTATAAACCTTATACACCTAGCCGCAGATTTATGACGGGCTTATCAAGCGAGGATATCACTGCTAAACCTAGCGTGAGAAGCCTGCTTGTAAAGATCCCTGTAAGCGGCGGTAGAAATAGCAATGGTAGAATAACTTCTAGACATAAAGAAGGCGGAGCGAAGAAACTTTATAGAATCATCGACTTTAAACGCCGCAAATTCGGTATCGAAGGTAAAGTCGAAGCTATCGAGTACGATCCGAACAGAAACTGCCGCATCGCGCTTATCGCTTATAAAGACGGCGAAAAACGCTATATCATCAGACCAAACGGACTAAACGTTGGCGATGTTGTAGCAGCAGCCGAAGCGGGTCTAGACATAAAACCTGGCAACGCGATGAAACTAAGAAACATCCCGGTTGGTACTATCGTACACAACGTGGAGCTAAAACCGGGCAAGGGCGCTCAGATGGCTCGTTCAGCCGGCGGTTATGCTCAGCTAATGGGTAAAGAGGAAAAATACGTAATGCTTCGCTTGCCAAGCGGCGAGATGAGACAAGTACTCGCAGAGTGCATGGCTAGTATCGGCGTAGTAGGTAACGAAGACTGGGCGAACGTAACTATCGGTAAAGCCGGACGTAATCGCCACAGAGGTATCCGTCCTCAAACTCGCGGTTCTGCGATGAACCCGGTAGATCACCCGCACGGCGGTGGTGAGGGCAAGAAAAACTCAGGCCGTCATCCTGTTACTCCATGGGGTAAACCGACCAAAGGTGCTAAGACTCGCCGCAAAAAGGCTAGCGATAAGCTTATAATTTCAAGAAGGAAAGGTAAATAGAGATGGCAAGATCACTCAAAAAAGGACCTTTTGTCGATGAGCATGTAATGAAAAAAGTCGTTGCCGCTAAAAAAGCTAACGACAACAAGCCGATAAAAACATGGTCTAGACGCAGCACGATAGTGCCTGAAATGATAGGCCTAACGTTTAACGTTCATAACGGCAAGAGTTTCATTCCAGTATACGTTACGGAAAACCACATCGGATATAAACTAGGCGAATTTGCTCCTACGCGCACATTTAAGGGTCACAAAGGCTCAGTGCAAAAGAAAATCGGTAAGTAAGGGGATAAGATGAGCAAATCAATTATTAAATTCGTAAGACTATCTCCGACTAAAGCTAGACTAATCGCAAGAGAAGTACAAGGCATGAACGCAGAATTTGCGCTAGCTAGCCTTAGCTTTATGCCAAACCGCGGCGCCAAATTTATCGCTACGGCTATCAGCTCTGCGGTAGCTAACGGCGGATTCGAGCCTGAAGAGGTTATCGTAACAAGCTGCCGCGTGGATGCGGGCCCAGTATTAAAAAGATTTAGACCGCGAGCGAGAGGAAGCGCAAGCAGAATCCGCAAACCGACTTCTCATATCTTAGTAGAAGTATCTAAACCTGAAAAGAAGGAAGCGTAATATGGGTCAGAAAGTAAATCCGATAGGTCTAAGACTAGGAATAAACCGCAACTGGGAGTCAAGATGGTTTCCTGCTAAAGGAACTTTGGCTGAAAATATCGGCGAAGACTACAAAATTCGCGCTTTCTTGAAAAAGAAACTTTACTACGCGGGCGTTTCTCAAATTTTGATCGAGAGAACCGCTAAGAAAATTCGCGTAACCGTCGTAGCAGCTCGCCCTGGTATTATCATCGGCAAAAAGGGCTCTGACGTAGAGAAGCTTAAAGAGGATATCCAAAAGCTGATCAACAAAGAAGTAAACGTAAATATCAAAGAAGAAAGAAAAGCTCAAGCTTCGGCTCAACTAGCTGCGGAAAACGTAGCTATGCAGCTTGAAAAACGCGTTGCATTTAGACGCGCGATGAAAAAAGTTATCCAAGGCGCTCAAAAATCAGGCGCTAAAGGTATCAAAATTTCAGTTGCAGGACGTCTTGGCGGCGCTGAGATCGCTAGAACAGAGTGGTACTTAGAGGGTCGCGTTCCGCTTCACACTCTAAGAGCTAAGATCGATTACGGCGTTGCCGAAGCGCATACGACTTATGGAAACATAGGTATAAAAGTGTGGATATTTAAAGGCGAGGTTCTTCAAAAAGGCGTTCAACCTGAAAAGAACGAAGAAGAAAAAGCCGATAAAAAACCGCGCAGAGCAAGAAGAGGTAAATAATCATGTTGATGCCAAAACGAACTAAATTTCGCAAACAGATGAAAGGCAGAAACCGCGGTAAAGCTACTCGCGGCGCTGATCTTGCTATGGGCGAGATCGGAATAAAAGCCGTAGAAGCAGGCCGCGTAAATTCGCGCCAGATCGAAGCGGCTCGTGTGGCTCTAACCCGCCACGTAAAACGCCAGGCTAAAACTTGGATCAGAGTTTTCCCAGATAAGCCGCTAACCAAAAAACCTCTACAAACTCGTATGGGTAAAGGTAAAGCCGGAGTCGAAGAGTGGGTTATGAACATAAAACCAGGTCGTATAATAGTCGAAATGGCGGGCGTAGATGAGGAATTAGCGCGTGAAGCTCTAACCCTAGCGATCCACAAACTTCCGTTTAAGACTAAAATCGTAACGCGAGAGAGTGAAAATGAAATATACTGATATTAAAGACAAAAGCGTTGCAGAACTTAACGCGTTATTGAAAGAGAAAAAGGTGCTTTTATTTACTTTAAGACAAAAGCTAAAAACTATGCAGCTAAGCAACCCTAACGAGATTAGCGCCGTCCGCAAGGAAATAGCGCAAATCAACACTGCAATTAGCGCTTCAAAGTAAGGGGTGAGAAATGGCATTAAAAAGAGAAATTCAAGGTGTCGTTTTACAAAAGGCCGGCGATAAGACGGCTACGATTTTGGTTGAGAGACGCGTTATGCACCCAAGATACCACAAATTCGTAAAACGCTTTAAAAAATATATGATTCACGACGAAAAGAACGAAACAAAAGCGGGCGATACGGTCGTAGCTATCGAATGCAGACCGCTAAGCGCGAGAAAATCTTTCCGCTTAAAGACTATTTTAGCGACGGGGGTTGAGTAATGATACAATCTTTTACGAGGCTTACGGTCGCCGACAATAGCGGCGCGAAAGAGCTAATGTGCATTAAAGTTTTGGGCGGCAGCAAGAGAAGATACGCGACGCTTGGCGACGTTATCATCTGCTCGGTCAAAAAGGCGCTTCCAAACGGTAAGATCAAAAAAGGTCAAGTGGTAAAAGCAGTCGTCGTTAGAACTAAAAAAGAGGTTCAAAGAGATAACGGCTCGCTAATCCGCTTTGACGAAAACGCAGCCGTCATCCTAGATAACAAACGCGAGCCTATCGGTACTCGTATCTTTGGACCGGTCGGCCGTGAGGTTAGATACGCTAACTTTATGAAAATCGTTTCGCTTGCTCCGGAGGTGTTATAATGGCTAACGTTAAATTTAAAGTAAAAAAAGGCGATACCGTTAAGATCATCGCAGGCGACGACAAAGGTAAAACAGGTAAAATTTTATCCGTCCTAGCCAAAAAAGGACAAGTCATCGTCGAGGGCTGCAAGGTAGCAAAAAAAGCTATAAAACCTAGCGAAAAGACCCCAAACGGCGGCTTTATCAATAAAGAGATGCCTATTGATATCTCAAACGTTGCAAAAGTTGAGGGCTGAAAATGAATAGATTAAAAGCTAAATATAACGAGGTCGTAAAGCCTGCTTTGGCTAAAGAATTCGACATCAAAAATCCTATGCTAATCCCTGCGATCGAAAAGATCGTGATAAGCGTAGGCGCTGGCGAATCTGCTAAAGATCAAAAGCAACTTCAAAACATCGCCGATACTATTTCGCTAATAGCTGGACAAAAAGCCGTAGTTACCGACGCTAAAAAATCGGTTGCTGGCTTTAAAGTGCGCGAGGGTTTCCCTGTTGGCGTAAAAGTAACGCTTAGAAAAGAGAATATGTTTGCGTTTTTAGACAAACTAATCTCTATCGCGCTACCGAGAGTTAAGGACTTTAGAGGCCTTCCAAAAGACGGCTTTGACGGACGCGGAAACTACAACTTCGGTCTTAACGAGCAGCTAATGTTCCCTGAGGTCGAGTACGATAAGATTTTACGCACTCACGGTATGAATATAGTTATAGTCACGACGACAAACAGCGACAAAGAGGCATTCAAATTGCTTGAGCTATTTGGTTTGCCGTTTGCGAAAGGAAAGTAATATGGCGAAAAAATCAATGATAGCAAAGGCTGCCAGAAAGCCTAAATTTGCGGTTCGCGGCTATACGAGATGCCAAATTTGCGGACGTCCGCATTCGGTTTATAAAGATTTTGGAATTTGCCGCGTATGCCTAAGAAAAATGGCTAACGAGGGACTAATCCCGGGTCTAAAAAAAGCAAGCTGGTAAGGAAGAGAAATGTTAAACGACTTAATTTCAGACGGACTAACTCGCATTAGAAACGCCGCAATGAGAAGACTTGAAACTACAAAGCTTCTTCATTCAAACGTCGTCGAGGCTACTTTATCTATCCTTGCGGCTAAAGGCTATATCGAGAGCTACAACGTCGTAGAAGAAGATAAAAAGAAATTTATAAACGTAGTTCTAAAATACGACGAGCACGGCAGAAGCGTGATTAACGAGCTTAAGCGCGTATCAAGCCCGGGTCGCCGCGTTTATAAGGGAAAAGACGAGATCAAGAGATTTAAAAACGGCTACGGAACGATCATCGTTAGCACCAGCAAAGGCGTTTTGAGCAATGAAGACGCTCACAAAGCTGGCGTAGGCGGCGAAATCCTCTGCTCTGTGTGGTAATGGACAACAACGATGCGGGGCATCGTTGTTGCATCCTTGAAAATGCAATCTAATTCGGTAGGCTTGTCGTATTTACGACGGAGTAGCGTTTTAGATTACCTTAAAAAGAAGCTTGAAGCGGTGAGCTTGCTGGATTTACAGCGGGGCATCGTTTTTAAATCTTTAAAATGGAATTTGACTCGGCAGGTTTTCGTAATTTATAAAATTTACGAAAAATTTTCGCCGTCAAATTTATAAAATTTAAAATCGGAAGCTCAAATTTAAAAAGCTTCCCAAATTTAGCTTGGCTTGCAAATTTACCCAAATTTGCCAAAGCTAAATTTAAAAACGACGATGTCAAATTTGACGCCAAATTTTAGGAAATAAATCCAAAAAAAGGCTAGTCAAATTTGACGAGAAAATTAAAGTGTTTGAGGCGGTTTTTATCGCTTCGATTCATTTCTATTTTTATGGTATTGCGGTATCCATTCGTAAAAGTAGACATACCCTAGACAAGTAAAAAGGAAAAAAATGTCACGTATAGGAAAACAGCCGATAGCTATTCCAAGCGGAGTAGAAGTCAGCGTAGAAGGCAACGTCCTTAAATTTAAAAAAGGCGCTCATTTAAAAGAGCTTGACACAAAAGGGCACGTAGACGTCAAGGTCGAAGATGCTCACATAGTATTTTCTCCAAAGAGCGACGAGAGACAAGATAGAGCCTACTGGGGCACTTATAGAGCGCTTGCAAACAATATCGTCATCGGCATCACAAAAGGTTTTGTTCGCCAGCTTGAGATCAACGGCGTCGGTTACAAAGCCGCAGCTAAAGGCCAAGTGCTTGAGCTTACTTTAGGATTTTCTCACCCGATAAATCACGAAGTGCCAAAAGGCGTTGAAATCAGCGTAGAGAAAAACATCATAACTATCAAAGGCGACGATAAGCAAGTGGTAGGCCAGATCGCAGCTCAAGTCAGAGCGTACAGACCGCCTGAACCGTATAAGGGCAAAGGCGTTAAATACGTAGAAGAGCGCATCATCCGCAAAGCCGGTAAGACATCTAAGAAGTAAGGGATAGATAATGACAGCAAATGTATTAAAAAGAAAACTCGCTCTTAGAATCAAGAGAAAAAGAAGAATCAGAGCCAAAATTTCCGGCACTGCGGTATTGCCTAGAATTTCTATCTTCAAATCAAACAGAACTCTTTACGTCCAAGCTATCGACGACGTAGCAGCCGTAACTATAGCGGCAGCTGACGGCAGAAAACTAGGCGTAAAAGCAAACAAAGAAGGCGCCGTAACTTTGGCTAAAGAATTTGCAAAAACTCTAAAAGCTAAAAAAATAGAAACGGCATTATTCGACAGAAACGGCTATTTGTATCACGGTGTGATAGCGGCTTTTGCAGACGCATTACGTGAAAACGGTATCAAACTATAAGGAAAAT
>NZ_CALIII010000420.1 GCF_938018145.1 uncultured Campylobacter sp. | reverse complement strand
GGTCAAATTTGACCGAACTCTCGTCGTGGCTAAGGCCGTTTTCATAGATGCCCACGGCCGAAGCGCTGATGAAAAATGGCGGATTTTCTAGCTCGTTTATCGCGCCGACTAGCGCGCGAGTCGTCTCTATCCTGCTTGCGCGAAGACGCTTTTTATAGTCCTCGCTCCATCTGGCCGCGATAGAAGCGCCTGCTAAATTTATAACCGCGTCGCAGCCGCTGATGAGGTTTTTGAGCGCGTTTTTGTCGGCGTAGACGGCCCTTGGTATAGCTACGACCTCGTAACCTTCGGCTCTAAAAAATCTGCAAAGCTCGCCGCCGATAAATCCGCTCGTGCCGTTTACGGCTATTTTCATATTTTGCCTTTTTGATAAATTTGCTTTGATGCGTGCGGTCAAATTTGACGCGACGCAGGGTTAAATTTGGCGTTAAATTTAACGCTCAAGCCGTTATGCTCAAATTTGACGGGCGAAGCAAGAGATTAAATTCACCCGCCAAATTTACTTTCTAAAATACTCTTTCACGCCGTTTTCGCCATCTAGTTGCGAGCGTAAATTTTCTAGCGCGGCGAATAAATTTTACTGACACCCCTCGCACTCGATCGAGCGATCGGCGACGTTGTTTAGCTTTTCGCTATCAGGGCTTTCGGAGCGTAGATAGTAGGTCGATTTTAGTCCCAGCTCCCACGCGAGCGTGTAAATTTCGCTCAGATATCCGCCGCTAGCTTTGTCTAGGCTCATGAAAATATTTAGGCTCTGTCCCTGGTCGATCCACTTTTGGCGGATGGCGCCGGCACGCACGAGTACGCGCTGATCTAGCTCGTAGGCAGGCGTGTAGAACTGCCACGTCTCAGGGCTGAGATTTGGCACGACGTTTGGTATCATACCGCTTAGGTTGTGCTCGAACCATTTGCGCTTATACACGGGCTCGATCGTCTGCGTGGTGCCCACGAGTATGCTGATGCTCGACGTCGGCGCGATCGCCATCAGATAGCCGTTTCGCATGCCGTCTTTTTTGACTTTTTCGCGTAGTTTGCTCCAGTCGCAGGCGTTCTCGTCAAACAGCCCGCCTCTATCGTTTAGAAGCGCTTTGGCGTTTGCGTTTGCCGTGTCGATAGGCATCACTCCCCTGCTCCACTTTGAGCCCGAAAAAAGCGGATAAACGCCCTTTTCTACCGCCAAATTTGAGCTGGCGTAGATGGCGTTGTAGCTTATGTTTTCCATCACGCTATCGATCAGCGCTAGGTGCTCGTAGCTGCCCCATTTCACGCCGCGCTCGGCTAACATCTGCGCCTCGCCCATGACGCCAAGGCCGATCGAGCGAGAGGCTAGGTTGGTGTGCTTGACCTTTTTGTGCGGGTAGAAATTTAGATCGATGACGTTATCTAGCATGCGTACGGCGATCGGCACGACGCGCTCGATGTCCTCTTTTTTGTTGATTTTGCTTAAATTTATGCTCGCGAGGTTGCACACGGCGGTTTTGCCCTCGACGCTTTCTTTTTCGACGATGAAAATTTGTTTCCCATCGATGCTATCTAGCGCGCTTAGTTTTTTGGCCTTTTTGGTTATGCCGCTATCAACAGTGACGTCTTCTTCCTCGTCAAATAGCCGCTCGGTGCCGTTATCAAACGTGATCTTGATCTTGTAGTAGTTTGGTTGCGTATTTTGGAAAATTTCGGTGCATAAATTTGAGCTTCTGATGATGCCGTCGTGGTCGTTTGGATTGGCTTTGTTTGCGTTATCTTTAAAGCACAAAAACGGCATGCCAGACTCAAAATAGCTAGTTAAAATTTTCTTCCACAGTTCCTTTGCCATGACGACGTTTTTTTGGATCTTTTCGTCGTTTTCGTATGCTATGTAGCGAGCCTCGAACTCATCGCCGTATAGATCGCACAGATCGGCGACCTCTGCCGGGTCAAATAGGCTCCAGCGCGCGTTTTCTTTGACGCGTTTCATGAAAAGGTCGTTTATCCAAAGCGCAGGGAACAGCTCGTGCGCTCTGCGGCGCTCTTCGCCCGAGTTTTTGCGCAGATCCAGGAAGTCGCTCACGTCCATGTGCCACGGCTCGACGTAGACGGCTATCGCGCCCTTTCTCGTGCCTAGCTGATCGACGGCGACGGCGATGTCGTTCGTGACTTTTAGAAACGGGATGATGCCGCCGGCCGCGTTTTTATGTCCGTCGATGCTGCCGCCCATAGCGCGCACTTTGCACCAGTCCCAGCCGATACCGCCGCCAAATTTGCTAAGAAGAGCCATCTCTTTGTAGCTATCGAAAATTCCCTCGATATTATCGGGCGTACTTCCCACGTAGCAGCTGCTTAGCTGATGGCGCGTCGTGCGGGCGTTTGAAAGTGTCGGAGTAGCGAGCATGACTTCAAATTTAGATATGAGGTCGTAAAATTTCTTCGCCCAGCCTTGGCAGTCTAGTTCGTTTTGCGCGAGGAACATCGCGATCGCCATAAACATCTGCTGCGGTAGCTCGATCGGAGCGCCGCTGCGGTCTTTGATGAGGTAGCGGTCGTATAGCGTCTTGATACCAAGATATGCAAACTGTAAGTCGCGCTCGGGCCTAATGTAGTCGTTTAGGTCGTCTAGATCGTATTTTTCTTTTAGTCCAGGGATAATACGGCCCGCTTTTTCGCCTTTTTGTAGGTAGTCGCGTAGGTGGTTGTAGCCGCTAAAGCCCGTGACCTTGTGATAAAGGTCGTATAAAAATAACCTTGCCGCGACGAAGGTCCAGTTTGGGCGGTCGATGTCGATCTTTTCGACGGCCGTTTTGATGAGGGTTTGCTGGATCTCCTCGGTCGTTATCATATCGCGAAATTGAATTTTCGCATCCACCTCAAGCTCGCTTAGGCTCACGTTTGCTAGCCCTGCGACCGCCTCGCTCGTGTATTTTTTGATCTTGCTTACGTCAAGCTCTTCCGTGCGTCCGTTTCGTTTGATTACTTTCATTTGCTCTCTTTTAGGATTTTTTGTGAGATTGTATCTTATGATTGGTTTTAAACTGCTTAGAACGTTTTCGTATTAAATTGTATGTAAGACTCAACAGAACTTAAGCGGATTCTCTCTTATCGGTTTTAGTAGAATTTAATAGAGCTCTTTCGTATCTTTACTGTTATTATATCTAAACTCTACTTCGCTTCGCTCGTAGTTGCAAGCAGAACACATTCTTTTAAATGAAGCAAGAAATTCTCTTTACTCAGCTTCTCTGCGCTGCTACCGCCGCTATTCTTGAGAAGATTCCTTTAAATTTAGATAATCTATTCTTAGTGTATCCTCGTCTGCTTGCAATAGCAAAGCAAGTCGTAGCTAAAAAATTTTCTATACCAATTATATAATTTTTACCATTTGTGTCTTGCAAGTAGCAACCGCAGTGCAGCTAAAATTCATTCTTAGAGTGTTTTACTCTATAATTGAGTTTTTGCTTCGTAATCCACTAATTCATCATAGGCTTTCCAGTAATTTAAATAAATTACACTCTCATCTAATTCGCTCTTGTGCTTGCACTCTCTTTGAGAATCTCCGATAATATAGGTGTTGGTTCATTTGCAGAGCAGTTTTTAACTATTCTGGATATAAACTTTGTCATCTCTTTTAAGCATACCGAACACTGGAGTTTTATTTGCTTTGCCTCTACCTCTTTTACCACTTGCTATTTTAGATCCGTCTGTATTCAGTTACGAGTATGGCAAGTAAAAAGTAACTTTCGTCTATTTCCATTTTATCTTAGATATCTTTTTACACTCTTTAGATATCAAAACTCTAATGCTTTTTAGAATCTTATTAATTGAAATTTGAGAAATTCCTATAAAATTTGCTATTTAGTAACCTATATATCCTCTACAAAATACTTGATATTTTCTCTAAATTTCTTCTTTAAAATTCTAGAACGGATTATATACTTATTCTTCAACTTCGCTGTTCTAGTTATTTACAAGACCAAGGCTCTCATCGTAGCTTAATACTTCTTTGTGTGAGCTTAAGTTAAAGAAAGCCTTAAAATTTACTCCGCTGGAGTTTGAAGCATGCAATGTGAGCGACGATAGTAGTCTAT
>NZ_CALIII010000419.1 GCF_938018145.1 uncultured Campylobacter sp. | reverse complement strand
GACGACGTCCTTTACGCCTCATTTATCAGCCGCTTAAAGCTAGCCAAGCTAAGCGGCTTCCCAAGTGTTTATAAAAAGATTCCTTTTAGAGACTACGCCCTGCACGGAAGCCTTGATGTTAAAAATTTCATCAAAAAAGATCAGCCCTTTATGGGTAAAATTTCAAGCCGCAAAAGCTCGCGAGTGCCCGACGAAGTGGTCGCAAGGGTGCTTTTAAAAGCTTACGATATCTTGGTTAGAAAAAACCCTAAATTTGCGCTTTACGATAAGGAGATTAGAAATTTTTTGCTAGCTAACGCTAACGGCGAGATGAAAAGCGTAAAAGATATAAACGTAGCCTTAAACTCAAAATCCGTGATGAACGAGCTTTATAAAGACTACAAAATCGCTCTACAAATCGCCAGAGTTATCATTTTACAAGATTCAAGATACGTGAACGAAAACGCCGTCAAAAATCTAAATTTTGGTTATTTGCTATATGCGCCTAATCTTTTTGAGCTTTATGTCGAGAGGCTCATAAGAAGCGTATTAGACAAATTTGGCGGTAATTTTAGGCTAGAAACGCAGTATAAAATTCCGGACTCAAATTTGAAACCTGATTTTGCGATAACAGACGAACAAGGGAAAATTTTAGCCGTTTTAGATGCTAAATATAGGCATTTTTGTAATAAAAATAGCCCTTGCAACGAAACCGATATATCAAATTTAGTCCAAATCGGTAAATATATCGCGGCCTATAAAGCAGAAATGGGGATTTTGATATATGCTCAAAGTAGCTTTCCGAATAAAGCAATTTTTCAAGATAAAAAACAAGAAAAAGAACCCGTTTTTTTATTAAGTATTTTTAACGCTTCAGATGATGAAAATACCTATGAAAAAGAATTTGAGCGGCGTATTATCAATTTTAAATCGAATTTAGTCAATGCTATAAAGAAAAACTTCAAGGAGATAAAATGAAAAAATTTCTAATGGTCGCATTGGCGGTAGGCTTATGTTTTCAATTGGCAAACGCCGTAAAATTTGGAAGTATTTTAAAAGATGCCGGTACCGGCGGCGCAAAAGCTACAGCCAAAGCAAGCGAACGGCAAAGCGTAGCCGAGAGCCGAAGCGATGAGGGAGCTTCAAGTCCGCAAGCCCAAGAAACGCAATACGGCAAAATAGACGCTAAATTTTGGTATGGAAGCCAGGTGGTATATTCGTCGGACGACTCCAATGTCAGTGTTATATTAACAGCGCTAAAACCGACAAAAGCAACGGGCGGAAAAGAGCAGGGGAGCTGGGAGGTAACCATGGGCCCTAATCGTTTTGGATGCAATATGGACGATAGGCTTGAAAAAATCGATTTTGACGTATCGGGCGTTTCTTGTAGAGCATACGATGATTATGCAAAAAAAGTCGATATTAAGCTACTTTCCGCAGATGAAGTCAAAATAAAAATTACCTCAAAAAGCGGAGATATTAGAGAGGAGACTTTGAAACAAAAGCTTCATGTGCCGATTTTTAAAGGCCTTGTTTGTCAGAAAAGAAAATATAATGATGAAGGTGAAGCCTATGAGTGTCACGAAGATATGAGCGTTCAATATCCGCTCATAAAGACTGCCGATCTTAAAGAATATGCCGAAAGAATGATAGAGGATTTCGTTAAAACCGATCATGGATTTTTTTGTAGTAGCCAAGGGAGAACATCTAGTAGAAATGTTTATTATGTCTATAAAGATATGGTATTGATAGGAAATTATGATCATTATGATGCTTGTGGTACGGCTCATCCTGCTTTTGAATCGCAAATTTACATAGGCGAAAAGGAGATACCAACCTCAGATATTGTAAAAAATAAAGTGGGTTTGGCTGCGGCTATTAAAAAGCATATAGCGGATAATTTAGACAAATATGGATATGATTCTCGCGATAATGAACGCTTGCAAGAAATTAAAACCGTAAAAGACAAAGCGAATATAAAAATCGTAAATGATTATTTTATAATAGATCAGGGTTCAATCGATACATTCTATCTGTCCAACAGCGCAAGCTCAGACAAATATACTTTAACTTACCGAGAGGTAGAACCGTATTTGACAGATAAGATCAAGGCTTACTTTAAAAATACAAGTAAGCAAAATTTAGACCAAAGCTCGCAACAAAATATAAAACAAAATTTTAAGTTTGAATCACTTCCTAAAAGCAGATATGAAGACGAGCGCAAGGGGTATATAAGAGACTCCAATACGTTTTGGCTTAAAGAAGATTTCAAGAATTTTAATGAAACGAGTTTGGGGTATTGCCAAAAAGGTGTTTTGGAGGCCTGCATGAGGCTGGGAGAAAATTTCATGCTGGGCATAGGATTAGACGTGGATTTCGAATCAGCTCAAAATCTTTTTAACCACGTTGCTAAAAATACGGATTATGAGTATCTAAAAGATAGGGTTGCTCAAAACATCGGATTTATAATAACGGCAAAGAAGAGCAATGCGGGTAAAGGCAAAGAGCTTGCGATCGCCAAGCAAATGTATATAGGGACACTTACAGCTTGCTTGGAAAAAGATTACTCGGCTTGCATAATTTTTATGAATTTATCGGAAATGCTTCCTAGTCAGGTCGGTAGCCTTACGCTGGACGGCAAAGAGCGTAGTCCGGTTGAGCTTTCTCTTGTTGCTGTTAGTATATTTGCGGATAGTAGCGCAGCCAGGGAACAAGCCGATATTTCTCATTTTCTAGAATACAAGAGAGATATATTTAAAGAATATATCCCAAGTCAAACTCAGGCGCCGCAAGCTTCCTTGCCTCAGCAAACGCCTGCGTCCACAATGCCGCAGTCAAATTTGCAAATTTTAGGCAAAAAATACAAATTCACCGACGGTTTTAGCATAGACGTAAACTCCGGCATCGTCGTAGATGCGATTTATGGTTTAGCGTGGCAAGATGCGGCGGAAATTTTTAAAGGTTCGTATAAAGACGCCGTGAGCTACTGCGAAAATTTAAACTACGGCGGCTACTCGGACTGGAGATTGCCAAGCGCCAGCGAGCTTTTGAGTATAACCGACTACGGCAGATATAAACCGGCTATAAACAAGGCGTTTAAGCACGTAGGCAAAGACGGCAGCGACAAATACGGCTCGTATTGGAGCTCGACCGGAGCTAGCTTTGATGCCGGCGGAGTCTGGGTCGTGCAGTTTGGTAGTGGCTTTGACAACTGGGTCAAGATAAACTCGGCAGATAACTTCGCACGCTGCGTGAGAAATTTAAAATAAGGAGAAAATATGAAAAAATTTATCTTTCTAGCAGCATTTTGCGCTCTTTTAAACGCGGCGGAGATAACGCCGCGGTGTCAAAGAGACGACGCCAACGAGGTTGTCGTATGCGCAGACAAAAAGCTTGGAAATCTAATGTGGCAAGACGGCGCAAAGATAGCGGAGGCTACGTTTGAGCAGGCTAAAGACTACTGCGAGAATCTAAATTTTGCTGGATACGCCGGCTGGAGACTACCGAATAAGGCTGAAATTTTAAGCATAGCCGATAAAAGCAGATATGAACCGGCTATAAAAAAAGAGTTTAAATACATAGCCGGAGTCGGCGCGTCTTATTGGAGCGGGGATAAATTTGAAGGCGATAAAAACCGCGCGTGGATAGTGGTTTTTAAACGAGGCGGAGATAATTGGAGCGAGCTAGATAAGTCAAATTTCGTGCGCTGCGTGAGAGATCATCAATAAAATTTAAATTTTAGAAAGAAAATATGAAAAAGTTAATTGCACCTTTTGTACTTTTGGTTGCGCTTGCTAGTTTGGCGGGCGCAAAGGGATTTTTAGACGACGTGGGTTCGGCCTTTAGTAGGGGCGCCGATAGGCTTTTAGGTGGTATGCCAACTCCACTAAAAGGCAAGGCGTATGATACCGTATTTACGCAATACCGAAACGAGCCTTTCGACGACTGGGATAATCATAACTTTAAAAAAATCGGCGAAATGCAACTATTCTACTGCAAAAGAGGCTTGCCCGAGGCTTGCGGCGATTACGGCGGGGATTTTATGGTCGGACTATATACTCAAATAAATTTTAGTGATGCTAAAAAATATATAGAATATGCTATAAAAAACACCAAATACGAAGGGCTTAGGGAGTATTATAAACTAACCTTGGACATAGCGGACGAGCTAGCCAAATATCCGGACGAAGAAGTAGTAAAAGTCATAAATAGTAAATTTAGAGCCTACGCTTCGGATTGTAAAGATAATATCGGAGTAAAAGACGCATGCGCGATAGCGCTTGTTTATAGCACCATGCTTCCAACCGATATGCTGGGCTTAACAAAAAAAGATTATGATGAAGTGGTATTTCCTGGCCTAGCGGCTCTGGATTTAAAGCGAAACGGCGAGGCGGAATCTAAGATTTTTAAATTTTTGGCGGTTTTTTTAAAATAAAAGAGCTCAATAAAAAGCTCTCGCAAAATGAGATTGACGAGGTCAATGCCCTGCTTGGCAGCATAGATAGCAAACATGAGTCTAAAAAGTAAGCGGATATATACCGCGACGATAGCAAAAACATCGTGATAGATAGCGTATATAAGCTGATGTGGCAAGACGGAGCGGATATATTTGAAGGCGATTAGAGCACAGCGAAACGTTACTGCGAAAATTTAAATTTCACGGGATACTCGAATTGAAGGCTACCGAGCAAGGATGAGTTTTTGAGGATACCAAATAAAAACAAGAACAATGTTTTTCAAAAACACAGAAGAACAATATCTATGGAGCTCTACAAAGCATCCAAAATCTTCATCTTTTTTATTTGTATCAAAGATAAAATATGCACGGGATAGTGACAATTACGGCGGAGCTAACGATCGAAATTTCGTTCGTTGCGTACGCAACTATTAATTTTAGGAGCAAAAATGAAAAAAATTCTAGCGTTTATAGCACTTTTTGCAATCTTCGCCGTAGGTGCAACTGCCGATCAGATGAGTGAAGTTGAGGCCGAAGAGTTTTACAAGTCAGAATTTAAAAAAGCCGGACTTCCGCCTGCATTAAAAGGAGAGGCTTATAAAAGAGTTTTTAACGAGTATATGGATGAAGATCCTGATGGGCTTTTGAGAAATGGCAAGTATAAAGAACTAGCTAAATTTAGGACCAAATACTGTTATAGAGGCTTTTACGAAGCGTGCCAAAAGCTGGGAGAGCAATATATGCTTGGCTTAGGACTAGAGACGGATTTTAAACGGTCGGTTCTGCTTATGAATTATAGTTTGATAAATTCTGAGTATAAATACCTCAAAATACGCAGCAAAAAAATGTTGGATCTACTAAAGTCAATAAGCGAAGAAAAAGTAAGCGCCGACAAGCATACAAAAGCAATTATCCATGCTTTTGCAGAAGCTACAATGCAATGCTATCAAGAAAAAACAAAAGAAAGAAACTGTCTATTTTCCTTAATGTTATCTGAGGCTATTCCTACTAGCCTAATAGACAAAGAAATTCCAACATTGAATGGTCAAAAGGCTCTTGGTATAAAATTAGCTGTCGTTGAAATGATGAAGGAAGATATTGAAAAACATAAATCCTCTTCCCGGTTTGTCCCCATGATCATATACTATAATGAAATGTTTTCTTATGCATCTAACTCTAGGACACAAACTCCAAATTTAACTCAGTCCGAAACGATGCCTTCAAGTTATGAAGTGACGTATCGTGACGATAGTGAAAGAACCGTAGTGGATACTACTTATAGATTGATGTGGCAAGACGATGATAAAATATTTGAGGGCACATGGGACGAAGCTAAGCATTACTGTGAAAACTTAAATTTTGCATGGTATGACGACTGGAGCCTGCCTACAAGATCTGAGCTTTTGAGCATCATTGACGATAGCAAGGATCATCCAGCTATAAACGGCACCTTTAAAAACGTTAAGCAGGATCGATACTGGAGCTCTATGAAAAGCGCGGATAGCTCACCTAATGCTTGGGTCGTAAATTTTAAATTCGGATACGAAGGTTGGAGTAGCGCGTCCGGTAAAAGTTTTGTACGATGCGTTAGACGGTATTGATTTTGAAGTTTCCGTAGAAACAGCTGTATAAATAAGATTAAAATAAAGGAAAAATTCGTGAATAAATTTTTTATAACCTTAACGCTATTTTGTGTAACCTTAAATGCCGAAGCCTTAAAGGCGTTTTGCGATAAAAATGACGCTGAAAATATCGTAATATGCGAGGAAGCAAAACTAGGTAAGCTTGAATGGCAGGATGGAGCGGAAATTTTTCAAGGCACTTGGGATGAGGCGGGCCGCTATTGCGAGGATCTAAATTTGGCCGGTCGTTCAGATTGGAGATTGCCTACTAGATCGGAGCTTTTAAGTATCACTGCCGATAGCGAAAACAAGTTAACTATAAACGAAGCTTTTAAGAACGCCAAATCGGCATATTACTGGAGTTCCGTAAAAAATTCCGCCGATTCGTCCAATGCATGGGCCGTAAGTTTTAAAGGTAGCGAAGGGGCATGGGGTATTAAATTAACCAATCGTTATTACATTCGTTGCGTTAGGGTTGTTAAATCCCCTCAAGCAGGTCAAAATATGCGACCTAAAAGCAATGAACCTAAAGTATTGGATGATATTTTGAAGGTAATTTCAAATTTGGCTGAACCCAAAATAGTGTCATCCGATTATATTTTGTTGGAACATAACAACTTTATGCGTCGAAACGATGTTAAAGAGGTTGTGATAGACACGGCGTATAGACTAATGTGGCAAGACGGCGCCGAAATATTTAAAGGGACGTTAGATGAAGCAAAACAATACTGCAAGGATTTAAAATTTGCAGGCTTTAGCGACTGGAAACTACCTAGCAGGAAAGAGCTGATAAGTATAACTGATGGTCGCTATTATTCTAGCGGATCCATAAATCCTGTTTTTAAAAACTTCGAAACCGGTTTGTACTGGAGCAATACGAAGCACGCAGAATATCCGTCCATCATGCTGCTTATCAGTTTTGATTTATTCGGCGGCGTCGGCTGGGCCGGAGAGAATGCTGATTGCTTTGCAAGATGCGTGAGAGAGTATTGATATTAGAAAATTAAAAATAAAGGATAATCTATGAATAAATATTTAATAGCTATAGCGCTACTTTTTGTATCAGCGAACTCCGAAGCCTTAAAAGCTGTTTGTCATAGGGACGACGATAAAAGAGTCGTAATATGCGAGGAAGACAAGCTTGGGAGATTAATGTGGCAGGACAACACTACTTATAAATACGAATGGAATGACTCTAGACGCTATTGCGAAAAGCTAGGTCTAGCCGGATATTCGGACTGGAGGCTGCCTACTAGATTCGAACTTTTGAGCATTACCGACGATGGTAGGTATAATCCAGCGATAAACGAAGCCTTTAAAAATATCGAATCTGGGAAATATTGGACAAGTGAAAAAAGTGTAATCAGTAGGAATTGTATATGGAATGTGAATTTTATAGACGGTAGCTACGGCGACTTCGAAAGATCTTCAGATCGCCACTTCATCCGCTGCGTCCGAAACTACTAAAATTTAAAATTTCGGCCTTGAGGCGGTGAATGTTTGCCGCTTTCAGGACATTATAAAGCCTAAATTTGGTATAATTCAGCCCAAAGGAACAAAAATGAACAATCTAAAAAGAACAACGTCTCTAAGCGTTAAATTTGATAAAAAACGCTTTTATAAACAGCACATCGCCGTTGCTATGGAAAACAATCTTTTCGAGTGCGCTTTTGAGCTAAATTTGGGACTTTTGGAGCTTAAAATTTCAAAGAAGGAAAAAGAAGAGGCGATTTGCGAGCTAAAAGACATAGTTCGCAAAGTCCCGCAGGATCAGCTTGCCAGATGTCTTTACAGGCTCGCCGTTTGCCTTGCGAGGCAAGATAAGCTCGACGAAGCTCAAAAGTTGCTCAAGGAAGCGCTTGAGGCTTTAGACTGCGACGACGAACATCTAAGGGAAAAAATCGAAAATGAGCTTTACGAGATAGAACTTAAAAAACATCCTTTTCGAGGAATTTTTAATAAGAGTAATGAAGACGACTTATCGCTTGAATTTTAGATTTAAGGAATAAAATATGAACAAAAAAGACGCATTAAACGCAAGCACGAAACTCACCGCTACATACGAACAACTGTACATAATATATAAACAAGGTAGAGGCGAAATAGAGAATAGTTTTTTAAAAAACAGTAACTACATAGAATTTTTTAAAAATAAACGCGAGCACTTTGAGGCGTTTTTTGATTATATAGGAGATAATTCAGTTGCCAAAGAAGGAGATAATTCAGTTGCCAAAGAAGGTTATTTGAAAGTACCTATGGAGTCCTTGCTGGATGGGCTACTGAAGAGCAAAGTTAAAGAAAACGGTAAAACAAAAACCATTAAATTAAATATCGGCGACTTAGAGAAAAAGATTAAAATACCTACGCCTAACGCTATTTCTCAAATTTGCAAAGATAAAGAAAGAAGGCTTCAAAAAGCTCAGTTTATAAAATTGGCCGTTAATAAGTATTTGGCCATTACTTCTTGCAACGATGATTGTAGAATTTGGCTTCCGATATGCGAAAATAATTTCTTGAAAGTAATGGACAAGGTATTTAAAATAGACAAAGATTGTTCTGAGCTATTTTACTTACCGTTTTTTTCGGTGGTTGATTCAGAAATTTCTTTAAGCGGTATTCTAAAGGCAAAATTTGACGATGAACTTTTTGAGGATATATCTTTAAATGCAGCCAAAGCTTATAAAATAATAGTTGGCAAACCTTTGCCCGCTGTAAATACGCCTAGTGCTACCTCATCCGCAATGATGTATGCCGCCCCATCACCGGTCAAATTAGCATCGCCTACAATGGCTTTTTTTACGCAAAATTTAACCTCAAATCCAATCACCCTAATAGACTTCAAAGAAAAAATAGCTATCAAGATCCAAGATAAGACCCTGCATGTCATGGGGCTGTTTTCAGATAAACTAATAGAGTTTTTAAAAGAGTGCAAACATATCTTAAACAAAAATAAGAAAGACGAAATTTTACTCGTTAGTCCAAATGCCAAAGAAGACGAGGAAACGACGGCTCAAATTTTAACCTTTTACTCCATGATGTTTATGCTAAATCCAAATTTCATAAACGATCTATTTCATCCTAAAATGTAGCAGTGGCGGCTTTCAAAAGCTTCTGAAAGACTAAAGCTATAATTCTTGCATATTTTTACAAAGGAGAAGATATGCAAGAACCACAAGATAGCGCGCAAAGCGAAATAGCCGGGAAAAGCGGCGAGGAGATAATCGCCTATATCAAGGAAAAATACGATAAATTTGCCGACGAAACCCAAAACTCCGTCGAGGCGCTAGAGATAAAATTCGTACTAGCAACGGCCGGTATAGGCATAGACGACCCTAAAGAAACCGTCGAGAGACTACAAGACTGCGTTTCCTACATTAAGGAAAATATCTTTCCGTGCACCTATTTGCTAAGACAAAGAGCAATAGAATACACCCGCGCTCAAAATACTTTTATAAAATCTATGAATAAGTTTATAAAAAACATCTCCCTTATTAGGCTTGAGGCATTTGTTTTTGGGACGATATTTGGCGTTTTTTTGATGTTTTTGCTGCATTTATAGTAAATTTGGGCGCAAATATTACCGCGCCCTTTAAATTTAACTCTAGTTTTTACCTTTCTGCTATTTTTTTTACCTCTTTTGCCTTAATTTTCTCAAATTTACCTCTATTTTTTTAAACTCAAATTTTAATCAAGCCCCGACAGGCGCGTCATTCAGAAGCTTCTGAAAGAAAGATGCGACAATTCCATCATAATTTCAAAACAAAGGAGAAAAGATGAGACCGATAGGTTTTTTAAGGTACGAAGAGGGAGAGCAAAGCTCTGGCGAGATAGGATTTGCCAAACAAGAAGAAGACGCGCAAATTTGCAAGGAGGGCAATCTCATAATCCCTTGCAACTTCACTCACGCTGCTATCATCGGCGAGACTGGTTGCGGCAAAACTACTTCGATGATATATCCAAATTTGCTCGACAGGATGCAAAGAGGGCATGGAATATTCGTGTTTGACTACAAAGGTTGCGAAGAGAGCGCGGTTAAGGCTCTGGCTAAAAGAGCGGGCAGGTTAAAGGATGTCGTCGTTGTCGGAACGTTTCTTGGCGAAAAGATAAATTTGATCAAAGATATCTCGGGCAGAGACTTTAAAAATACCACTAGCTCTCTTATGAAAACCATAGATAGTTTTTGGCAAGAATACGGCGCAAATTTGACGCTGAGTATATTTAACTTTTTAAAAGCATTGGGCGAATTTACGGACATCGTTGGAAAACATAACATAAGGGGTTTTGCTCAAGCCGTCCGCCTAAGCGACGCATATCCGTTCAATATCCACACTATAAGAAATTTGACGCAGGATATTTTAAAATTTACCGAATTTTTAGCAAGCGTTAACGGCGACTTGAAATTAAACCTAGACCAAGTCGTAAACGAGAAAAAAGAGGTTCGCTTGAGGCTTAAAGATCTGCTAGCGTCTAAGCAAAATTTGATCGATATTATGGGTAGATTTGATCTTACTAAAGCAAAAAACGAGGAAAGGGTAATAAATGACTTTAGAAATCTCTCCATCATGGCTACCGTTATCAACGAACTAGCCGACGACGAGACGGTAAACGCCGACAAAAACAGTATCTCGCAGTATCTAAACGAAGGCAAGATAGTCGTGTTTAACGCGATAAACTCAAGTAGCCAAACTTTGGCTATGCTTTTAGATAGCTTTATTCCGAGCTTTATCAAAAGAGCCGGTGGGAAAAATTTGATCCCTATTAGCTTATTTTTAGATGAAACGGCAAAAATCGCCGGCAAAAACTCAAATTTTCACGAGGAAATTTTGCGCCAAAGTAAGGTCGAACTTATCCTCGCCTTTCAAAACGAATCCACTCTAAAAAAGGAGCTGGGATATGATAAATACGAAGCCTTGATAGGAAATATGGTAGACATATATCTGATGAAAAACAAAAGCTTGTTTACCATCGGCGCGGACGCAGTAAACTGCTCTAAACTAAAGCCTTTTGAGTGTTTACATGACGGTGAGAGAAATTTGCTAAAGCCGATGTTTATAGACGAGATCGAGAAGCGCGAGGCAACGTATGAGTTTGAGCTCATAAATAAACTACAAGAAAAAATACTCGAAAAAAAAGCCAAAGGATGCGTGATGAAATTTAACGAATGGCATTTTAGAAACGGGCAGATAACCCTCGTGGACGTAAAGAGCGGAAAGGAGAAAATTGGTGAGCTAAAAGATAGTGTGCTTGGAATTTAATGCGGCAGGGGCGATGGGTAGTTGCGAGGCCTAAGTCGTGATTAAGGCATACTAAAGTCTGTTCAAATTTATATCGGAGAGCTGCTTCATACCCTGAATGCATACTTCTTTGTTTTTTTCAAGTACGCCTAAAATCCGCTCCAAAAGCGGCTCGGAGGCATATTCGCAAAGGCTAAGCAGCTCCATGATGAGCTGATTTTTACGGTTTAGCGCCGAGCTCTGGCCTTGCCTATTTAGTAGCCCTTTTAGCAGATCGGCCGAGTTATCGTCGTCTAAAAAAAGCTCTTGTTCGCTAACCTCAAGAGCCTTGGCGATAAATGGAATTAGCTCGGCTTTGATCTCTCTGTTGCCGCTTAGGTAGTTGTAGATAGATGGTATCGACGGACTTTCGCCGCTACTTTTTAGAGTCGGATTTAGAGAAAGAAATCTATTTAAAAAGTCTTTTTTCTTTAAGCCTTTGTTTTTTAGGATCTGATTTATACGCTCGTATATTTGCATAATTTATCCTTTGCGGGTAACTTTTGAATTATATTGAGCAATATTATGCTATTAGAAATATTTATTCTATACGGCAAAAATTGATAAATTTTAGTATCCTACAAGAATAATTTTTATAAAAATTATTCTTTATTTTAAATTCATATAGGAGAATTTTATGAAAAAGTTGTTTTTAGTTTTTGTTTTATTGTTTGGAGCGTCGTTAGCGTTTGGAAAAGATGCGCCGATAGACATAAGATTTGTGCGCAAGAATAATAACGTTAATTATATTGAGATAAAGTCTTTATATAATGGTTCTTTAACCGTTGACCTTTCTAAATCGACAGTTAATGATGGAGAATGTATGCTCATAGATTATGAAAAAGTATATGCGGCGCTTGCTTCAACACTTCTTTCTATGTTTACCGGTAACGACGCATTTGACGAAGTTACAAATGAGGGCGTTAGGCAAATACCGGATCAAAGAGTAGTGAGGCTTGATTTTGGTGAGACTGTTGGATTTAACACTGTGGAATGCGCTGTAGAAAATATAAAAATAGTAACAAGCAGGGGCACATTTAAATTTAATCTAAGGTGATCTTGGCAACAGATCGTGTTTATTTTAATTTATAGGAGGAAATTTTATGTTATTGCTTAAGGTTTGTTTTTTTGGGTTTGTAAATTTCGTTGCTTTGGTTTTTATATTTAGTGCTTTGACGGAATGGAAATCTGGCGTTGTTTTATTTGCATCAATAGTTTTTGACTATTTTTTGACTTTTGCACAAATCGGAATCATCGATGCTAAAAAAAGAAAAAAGAAAGAGCAAAGACTTGAATATTTAAAAAGCATATGCCCTGATATTCCGGCTTTTCATTTACAGCGCATAAATTATCAGATATTAGGACAAGTGAGCGCATGCGAAGAAGATTCTTTGGATACCGATATTAACATTAGGGAGCAAGCTGTTAAACTGGGCGCCAATGGCTTAGTAATAGAAAATGAATCAACAAACTCTGGAACCGTTTACGGCGATGCTAAAGTAACTAAAGGATTTTTTGGTGGGGTAAATGTAAAACAAGAAAGAGATACTTATACTAATACCAAAATCACGGCCTATGCTTTAAAAATATATAAATGACGTTATGGCTATATGTTACTGGGTAAAATTTATTAATACTCTGTTTTAAAATATAAAGCCCCAAGTATTGTTCTTGATATTATTTTACAATGTAACAGTCAGTATTTATCCTGTTTATTTTATAGTTGTAGCGAGATTTGAGATAGCCGATTAAAGGCTATCTCAATACGCAAATACTCCTAGTATTTCATGGATATCAATATATTTAACCGTTAAAATACATCCTCTATGTGTTATTTTTTTCCAAAACCTCTTTTATCCTTGCGCTCCGGCTCTCTACGCTATCTTCTTCACTAAACATCCTATGTTCGCTATACTCAAACGGCGGCAGGTCTTTAACGAAACCATAAATTTCCTCAAAGCTTAAAATCTTGCCGTGCAGGTCGTAGCCGACGTTTAGCGCCTTGCCTTTTATATTTGCGATATTTGCGTGGATATGGCCGTAGAGCTGGATCGCGCCGTGGTGGCATGCGTTCCACTCGGCTAGCGGATAGTGAAAGAGCACGAGGCGAAATTTATCCTGTCCGTGCTGTACGGTGATCTCTTTGTATTCGCAAATTTCCTCAAACAGCGCGTTGCCGTCTTGCTTTTTCATGGCTAGCAGCTCGTCTTTATGCTTTTTTATCGCTTCGTCGTGATTGCCTAGCACTAGGACGTGCTTGCCGTTTAGCTTGCTAAAGATGGATATATTGGTCCCCATATCCTTGTGAAAGCTTAGGTCGCCTATGTTATAGACCGTGTCGCAGGGATTTACGCGCGAGTTCCAGAGACGAATGAGCGCCTTGTCCATCGCCTCTACGCTAGAAAAAGGCCTAAAGCATGGATGAAATTTCATGATACTACTATGTCCGAAATGCAAATCGGAGGTAAAATAAATCATCGTTTTTCCTAAAATGTATTTAAAATTTACGGCGGCCAAGCAAATAATCCTTGACGCTCAAATTCGTAAAAGATTGCCCAAATTTGCGAATTTGCCTGTTTTTTGGCTTTTGGATTAAATTTAAGACGGTATAAGCCGTGCGGCTTTAAATTTGCTCTAGATTTTGAGACGGGTACGGCTTACGCAACCTTGCTAAATTTACAAGCCTAGCTGCATTTATCCTATTAAAATGCTAAATTTATGCTTAAATTTAGACTTATAGGCTTACTTCAAATTTCGCGCCGCTTTTTATTTCCATGATAACTAGGCGCTTGAAAAACACGGCCCCTACGTCCATCGAAAAGACGTTATTTTCGCGTCTGGTTATCCTATTTTCTTCGCTTGCGACGTGCCCGTGAAATATCCTCTTGCCCGTATTATTACTCTCCCAAAAGGGCTCTATACTCCATAGTACGTAGTCCTCGTCCTGCTCCTCTTCGCTTTTGCCGCCGTCAAAGGCTGCGTGGACGAATATGCTTTTTTCAGAGCTTACGACGTGGGGCATATTGCTGATGAAATTTTTGAGCCAAGTAAGAGAAAATCTACTTAAATTTCTCTTACAAATCGATTTTTTCGTCTTGTTTCCGCCGTTTTTGATCCAAATTTGATACTCCAGCGGATCGCAACCGAAAAATCCGTCAAACATCATCTTTTCGTGATTTCCAAGCACGTGAAGTAGGTTGTATCCGTCTTTGATTAGCTCGATATATCTTTGATACAGTCCGATCGTATCCTCGCCTCTGTCGCAGCTGTCGCCCAGGATGATTATCAGATCTTTTTTTGTTAAATTTATCTTTTCAATCATCAGCTCAAAAAGCCCGAGACTGCCGTGCAGATCGCCGAATACGAAAATCCGCGCATAGTTATCTTCGTTTATATGTTTTATCTTTATCATTTTTGGTTCTTGTGCGTAAATTTGTGGAAAATTTTTGGGTTAAGTTTTTTGTATAAAGGTAGTGGAATTTTATTCATAAAAGATAAAAATTGGCTGAAATTTGTAGTAATTTGTACAAATTTCAGCTGAAAAATTATTTCAAGTATACCCCTTCGCTGTTTCTAACAATTTCTTCCAGCTCTTCTATGCGCTTTGAGTCCTGCGGATGAACGAACTCGTAGCTCTTGACGCGAAATACTTTCGAATCTTCGCCGTCTTCAAGCTTGTATTTTACGAAACAGTAGTAGCTGTGATCCGAAAAATAAGACGTCTCAATGAAACACAAGTATTCTCCTGCTTTTTCATCAAACTCTATTTTTTCCAGCGTTTCATCGCTGTTCTCCCACATCCAGGGGTCGTTTGGCAGATTGAGCTGATAAAATTTTAGCCCGATATAGCCCGCAACTTGAAAATATTCACCACAAAAAATGATACTACAGTTTTTGAAAAAATCTGTATATCTAACCATGAGTTCTCCTTTTTATTGAAGTTATAAGGGCAGTGTATCGAATCACGAGAATGGATGCAAGCAAAAACGGGTCACGCATGAGAAAAATCGTAAATTTATTTATTGATATTGTTAAAAGCCCATAAAATTGGACTTCACGTAATCATATTTTTATTCGACCCATGTTAAAATTCCAATAAATTTCAAGGCTTCCCAATGAAAATTCTCCATGCGACAGATCTGCATTTTAATAAATCGTGGTTCAAATTTATCAAAGATACTGAATCAAATTTCGACGTTATTTGTATAACGGGCGATTTTATCGACGCTTTTGACGAGGGCGGGATAGCTCCGCAGATAGCTTACGTTAGCAAATGGATTACAAATTTTACTAAACCTGTATTTGTTTGCAGCGGAAATCACGACGTAGGGCTGGCCTACGAGCAAGAGTGGTTAAACGATATCCCAAAAGTTTACGCAGACAACGCCGTAAAAGAAATAGACGGAGTAAAATTCGGCTGTGTTCCATATTTGAGGCCTAATTATGAAAAATTTACTCAGTGCGATGTTTTACTTTCGCATGTTCCGCCTGCCTACACGAAGGCTTCCGTGGGTGCTAGCGGCAATGATTACGGTAGCGAAAAACTTTATAATGCTATCGGCAAACAAGTCATAAGCCCAAAAATCCTTCTTTGCGGGCATACCCATAATCCTATAAAAAATATATGCAGGCTAAAGTATACCACGATTTATAATCCCGGTTGCGATAGGAATTTAAAAGAACCGAAGATTATCGTCGTGGAGATATAAAACGCCTCTAACTGAAAAAATGGCTTTAGTGCGAGTTACGAATTGGTTTTTTGATAAGCTACGTCGTTTAAAATTTTTAGAACGATTGAAACATTAAAAATAAAGTAAGCTAGATGTGTATATAATACTTACTAAAAATAAGGATTTAAGGTGAGCAAAAAAGATAAATTGATACGCGAACTTACCCAAAATCCTCTTAACGTTAGGTTTGAGACGCTTAAAATTTTACTAGAAAACGAAGGATATAGCGCCTCAAATAACGGTTCAAGCCATTGGCAGTTTAGAAAGTCGGGCAAAGATACGATAACCATACCGTATAAACGCCCGATCAAGCCGATTTACGTAAAAATAGTTTTAAAAGCGTTAAAGGACGATCAATGAAAAAAGACGTTGAATACTACATGAATTTGCCTTACGAGATCATAGTCAAAAAGCTATCAAAGGACGAAGGCGGCGGATATCTGGCTAGATATAAAGATTATCCTTTGGTTATGGGCGACGGCGAAAATGAGGCTGAAGCGATAGCGGACGTAAAAAAGGCTTTTAGATTCGTCATAGAAACGGACCTAAAAGAGGGCGTAAAAATAATCGAGCCCGGCGACGATACAAAATTTAAACGCATCAATATCACTATGCCCGAATCCATAATCAACGCCATAGATAAAATAACCAACAACCGCTCGGCTTGGCTTAGCGATACCGCCAGGAGAGCATTATCTCTATGAGAGAGCAGGCTAAACAAAAAACCTACTTCGGACTTGAGATATTTTCAAACGGCTACTGCCCCGGAGTCAAAGAAAGCGATATTAAAAGGTTGCCGTTTTACGAATTTTGGCTCAAAAAGAGTCTTGGCTCGACGCAAGGCGTGTTTGTCGACGAAAACGGCAAGGAGATAGATGGTGAGAGGCTGGTTTATCTGCACGATTGGGAGAAATTTTGCAAGATATTTATAAATACCGGCAAGTAAACATTTTTAAAAACCGCTATAATACTTCAAATTTAACAAAGGAAATCCCTTGAACATAATAAAAAGCATATTTAGTAAAATTTTTAAAGGCGAGCAAGGCGAGGCGGACGTATTTGAAGCCATAGGCAAAATTTTAAACTCCAAAGGCGATGAGAACTACTATCTCATCCCAAAAGCCACGCTTGATGATGCGGCAGGCTCATCAAAGGAGATTGATCTGCTATTGCTTCATCCTGTATTTGGTATCTACGTCATCGAGGTTAAAAACTGGTCAAATTTAAATCAGATAGATAGCGCAAACGACCCTTACGAGCAGGTTAAAATTTATCAAAGAATGCTGCTTGCTAAAATCCAGTCCGAACTTAAAAAAGTACCGATAAACGTGGAATACCGAGTAATATTTCCATCTGTTAGCAAGGATGAGGCCGATAAATTTTATGAAAAAAATCCAAGCTATAAAAACTTTAAAAACCATACATTTTTTAAAGATGATTTGGCTAACAACAACGACATATTTGCCAGGTTTTTCCACTCATCCGTTGCGGATCACATCCCAAACAAAAAAGAGTTTCTAAAAATCTCACAAATGCTAGTCAGTCAAAGCAAGCTAAAACAAAAAATCATCCCGATAATTACCAAAGACGAGATTATGTTTTTTGACCGTAAGCAGCTTAGTATCATGAGCGGCTATACGGGCGGCTTTCGCGTGATAAGGGGCGTGGCCGGCACGGGCAAGACGATGATTTTAGCAAATTTCGTCGCAAACAGGCTAGAGCGAGACGATAGCGAGAAATTTTTAGTGCTTTGCTTTAACAAAAACCTAGCCGAAAACATAAGATCAAGCTTTGGCGATAGGTTTATGAAGCAAAGTATAGCCGTATACTCCATTATCTCGCTTTTAAATCGCATAGGATTTGACGAGGCTAAACTTGGTATCGACGAAAAGACGAGCCTAGATGAAAAATACAAAATCTTTGAAACGGATGAAGCCATAACTGAATTTAGAGCTAAATTTAGCGCTCATCTGGCAAAACATCCGATCGATTATGTCCTTTGCGACGAGACGCAGGATATGCCGGCCGGATTTATGAGGGTTATTTACGAGGAGATAAAAGACTGCGTGTTTTTTATAGACGAGGCGCAGAAATTTTACCCCTATACGATGAATAGCATCGCTGATATCTTTCATCATCCAAAATTTGAGCGCATAGATATGAGAGGGCGGGTAAAAAACCTAAAAAACGTCTACCGAACGCCGTCAAATATCGCTAGGTGCGCATTTGAAATCTTGCAAAACGATAGCGCGATAAATACCTACTATAAAAACAGCTTTTACCTAGATAAAAGCTTTCTGGAAGACATCGAATGCGTACTGCAAGACGGAAGCGTGAATATAAAGGCAATGGATGATTTTTCGCAGCTTAGAGGCGTTTTAGAGTCCTTGCCCATAAACGAAACTAGCGTAGTTTTAAGCAATAGTAAAAAATCGGTCGAGGCCATAAAAGAATACGCCTTGCCAAAAGATAAAAACATAGACGTGCTTACAATGCAATCTATCAAAGGCCTTGAAGCTCAAAATATCATTATACACAACTTTTTGCCGTTTCTGCAAACGACGCTAAAAAACGACCGCAAGCTATTTTATAGAAAAATTTATGTTTTATTAACTAGAAGCAAGGAAAATTTATACGTTTCGATTCCGGAAAAACTTGACGAAAATTTACCCGATGAGATTAAAAGCGTAATAGAAACGATAAAAAAATACGCAAGCATAGCAAAAGCTGCCGAAGGGCCAAGTAAAGACGAAAAAACCGCAAGCTCAAAAATAAAACTAGCCTCCATAAAACCCGTGCTAAGAGATATAAAAGACGGAGCCGAGCTAGTGGTGGCCGGAAGCGAACTGTTTGCTATAATAGCAGGGCTATTTGGGTAAGATTTAGCTTTAAATTTGGGCTTACGGCGTTTCTTGCCGCAAGGTTAAATTCAGGCTCGCAGTCTTTGCTCATCTTGGACGTAAATTTATACTCTCAAACTTAAATTTGACGAAGTTCGGCAGGGTGAGGCTAGAGCTTACCTTGCCTAGGTCCGTCGCAGTGTTGATAGGATGCTACGACATAAGTTTAGGGCTTATAGGGAATTTCAAATCAAAAAACGAGAGTTATCAGGATTATCTAAAAAATATTGACGACGATATATTTAAGGACAGAGCGAGAGACTGCATCAATAAAGACGATATAAGCAAGATGAGTTAAGGGCTCTAAAGGCTACTTCGAAATAGCGAATAGACAAATTTACCCCCCCCCCGTATAGCAAATTTAGAAAACGAGAAAAATAAAATGAGAAAATTTAAAACATTAAGCAACGTAGCTATTATACCTTTGGGCGAGACGAGAGTTGCGAGTTATTCAAAACGAAAATGCAAAGAGCGTGTAAACAAAAGAGAGGAGATAAAAAGAAGCTACCGATAAATATGCCGTAGTGGAGCTTTTAGGGAAGGATTTTTTATCTATTTTTCTACTTCATTTGATTTGGATAGGTTTGAGAGCAGGCTACCGATACTTCGAAATGAAGGTCAAAATTTAGATAGCGGCGAGCCAAATAAAAGCTTGTTTGCCTAATTTATAAAAGAGATAGCGGAATTTAACTTTAAAAACCGAACGAACGCCTATGAGCTAAAAGACCTCAGCGTTGAGCAAATGGTTATCGTAAGATATCTGCTACAAGAGAAGCTAAAGGATGCTAGAGAGGCTGTGACCGGGAAGGAGTAACAGGTAGTAAAAAATATGCCTCGCCAAGGCTTGCGGCTTGATGCCGACTTTACCCATTGATATTACAAGGCCGGTTTTTAATAAAAACATAAATATGGACTATTGCTTATGTGTGTGAGGCGGGTTTTAAGAGGTGCTTGTCGCAGGGTAAAACATGCGAGGAAGCAGCACTAATGCCAAAAAAACCAAATCGACATAAAAACCAGTATACAAAACGACTTTTCTTATAGTGAGGCGATTTCTTGACGAGAGTTACGATGAAATTTACGAGGAATACGCATACGAGGAGAGTCGGATATAAAAATATGCTATAATGCGGTCAATTTAACTTCAAAGGTCATATAAATGAATGCATTAATACAATTTAGAGTAGATAAAGAACTCAAAAACGAAGCCGATAAACTCTTTAAAGAGCTCGGGCTTGATCTTGGTACGGCGATAAAGCTATTTTTAAAGCAATCGGTAAATAAGCAAGCCATACCCTTTGCCATAACGGCGCAAAAAGACGAAATAGACGCGAAGTATCTAAAAAGCGTGATAGAAAATATAGATAGCGGCAAGGTAAAGATGATAAGAAAAAATCTAAGCGAGCTTGAGAGTTTAGCCGATGCTTAATATCGAGTTTTATCCCGACGCATGGGATAATTACCTAAATTTTACTAGCGACAAGAAGCTTTTTGCGAAGATAAATATACTCATCAAAGACATCGTTAGAGGTAATGAAGCAGAAGGTATAGGCAAGCCCGAAGCGCTAAAAGGCGATCTAAGCGGTTGCTACTCTCGCAGGATAGACGGTAAAAACCGCATCGTTTATAGGATTAAGGGCGATACGGCACAAATTTTACAAGTCGGAACGCATTACAAAGAGAAGTAATTTTAGCTAAGCCGATGCCAAGAGGATCGCATCGCCGGCTAGATGCCGCACGGAGGCTGTAAGCCCCAACGCTAACGCATCTGAGAGGATAGCTTGAAAAACTCATAAATTTTACCTAAGTTGTCGCCGTTTTAGATAAAAATGCGCCGTTGCTGGCGTTTTTAAGCGGAAGTATAAGTAAATTTTATGGTAAAGTAGTTTGAAAAATTGAAATTTTAAGAGTGATCGTCATAATGGGAATTAACCCATGCGTAACGCTTTAGTATTTTTCTAGCTCGTTTTAGCTCATTGCTTGGCGTCTTTCACGCTTTTTTAAGAAATAGTGAAAGATTATCACGATTTGAACTGCATCATATTAGTATAATTTAAATGCAAAATTTCGCTCTTGCGGTAAAGCCTGTTCAATTCTTTTAATTTAACGCTCGCATCTTTTAGCTCATCTAGCGTCTTAAAGAATTCGCTCTACTTATCCTCTTTGACCGGAGTTAAACCACTTCGTTATCATTAAGGCTCTTTAGTGTAAATTCTTTAAAGTTGCCTAATTTTAGGCTTTTTAGAAGCCTCAGTGCCAAAGAATTACCGCTTTTAAATACTTTTAATCTTGTTTGAATAAATGTATTCTCTAGTATTTATTTTTATAAGTATATACGAAATAAGATAAAATATTCTTATGTTTTACGCATGCTTATGTATATTTTAAAAAGAGATTTTAATCGTATACCCTAAAAGAGATTTGAATTGTGAACTCAAATGCTCCTAAAGCTTGTTCCAAAATTTAGTACAGTTTTTTAACTATAAAATTACTTATAATCTTGATATATCGGTATTTTGCTTGTTGTAGAAATAGATGAGTCTGTGATAGAAAAATAATTGTAAATAAAGGTAAAAAATTATACAATATCATATAGTATAAATCCCCGTATTTAGGGCTTAGAAAGGTGGTAAATGATAGAAAAATTTTATAGTACGGCGGAGTGTCCCTCTCTGTCCACCACTGCATATGTATTTTTTTTTCACAAACTACGTATCTATCGATATCTTAATCCAATTTAACCATAAATTTGTTGTTCTGAAAATTGGACACTTTTTATTTGTTACAGAAAATTTGGTATTTTGTTACAGAAAATTTTCGAGGCATAAGGTCAGATATGCTTTCTAAGATGATCACGAAAATTTCAAAGAGACCAAATTTCTATTATTTTGATAAAGCTATA
>NZ_CALIII010000418.1 GCF_938018145.1 uncultured Campylobacter sp. | reverse complement strand
GTTTAGCAAAATTTTTCCGCTTTTTATGAGCTCGGCGGCTTTGTTTCGGCTGATGTTTAAGCGGCTCGCGGTAAATAGATCAAATCTCAATCATCCGCCTTAGCTCGTCCTCGGTTATCGTCGCGACACCAAGCTCGCGCGCTTTATCCAGCTTGCTACCCGCCTCATCGCCGTAAAGCACGAAGTCCGTTTTCTTGCTCACCGAGCCGCTTACTTTCGCGCCGTTTGCTTCCAAAACCCTTTTAAATTCATCCCTGCTCTTGCTAAGCGTGCCCGTTATCACAAACGTTTTGCCGCTTATCGCGCTTTGTTTTGTCTCAAAACTCTGCGCTTGCGGGCTAACGAAACGCAAAATTTCGTCCAAATTTTGCCTATTTACCTGCATAAACTCCGCGTAACTCTCTGCCATCGCCTCGCCGAAGCCTTCGATCGCGGCAACCTCGCCAAAGCTCAGCTCGCGCCAGTTTTGCGGGTAAATTTGCGCTATCTTTTTAGCCGCTACTTCACCGATGTGCTCGATACCCAGGCTCGCTATAAAGCTATGCAGTGCGGGTGTACGGCTAGCCTCGATGGCACCGAGTAAATTTGCGATCTTTTTATCCTTAAAGCCTTCTAACCGCGCCAAATCCTGCGCCGTAAGCTCGTAGATGTCAGCGATTTTGGCGACTAAGCCCGCCTCAAAAAGCTGATTTACGATCGCGTCGCCAAGACCGTCGATATTTAGGCACTTTTTGCTCGCAAAATGTATGAGCGAATTTATCACGCGCGCCTTGCACTCGAGGTTTTGACACTTGACGAAGACGCCCTCGTCTAGCAGCATCGACCCGCATACGGGGCACTCGCGCGGCCGCTCAATCGGAGTCTGCGAGCCGTCTCTGCGCTGCTTGAAGACGCCAGTAATCTTTGGTATCACGTCGCCCGAGCGGATAATGCTGATAAAATCATTCTTTTGCACGCCTAGGCGCTCGATCTCGTCGAAGTTATGCAGCGTGGCGGACTTTACTATCGCGCCGTCGATATTTACGGGCTCAAGCACGCCCACAGGAGTCACGACGCCGCTACGCCCGACCTGAAACGCGACGTCAAGCAGCCGCGTGGTCTTTTCGATCGCGGGAAATTTATACGCGACCATAAATTTAGGAAATTTCTCCGTGTAGCCAAGCTCCTCGCTAGCCGCGATACTCTGCACGCGCACCACGAGTCCGTCCATCATAAAAGGCTTGCTATCTCGCTGCGCTACGAGTTGCTTATATGCTTCCTCGATCTGCTCGGCAGTGCGGCAAATTTTAAAAAACTCCTCGCGCTCAAAGCCCTGCGAATAAATAAAATCCATCATCTGCGAGTAGGTTTCAAGACCCAAATTTTGCTCGCCGTAGCCCCATGGCTTAAACCTCAGCCTGCGCGACGCCGTCACGGCGCTATCTAGCTGGCGCAGGCTGCCGGCGGCTGCATTTCGCGGGTTTGATAGCTGCGACTCGCCCCTTTGCGAGCGGGCGAAATTTATCTCGTCAAAGTCGTTTTTAGCGATCACGACTTCGCCGCGGATCTCGATCCTGCCGTTATAGGCGATTTGTAGCGGGATATTTTTGATGACTTTTGCGTTGCTCGTGACGTCCTCGCCCGTTATGCCGTCGCCGCGCGTGATAGCTCGCACGAGAGCGCCGTTTTCGTAGAGTAAATTTAAGCTCGCACCGTCAAATTTAGGCTGAAGCGCAAACTCCAGCCCCTCTTTGTCGCCGCGCTTTAGCCACGCTAGCAGCTCATCAAAACTAAAAATATCCTCCATCGACCACATGCGCGCGCCGTGGCGAGCCTTGACAAAGCCCTCGCTAACCTCGCCGCCTACACGCTTTGTCGGGCTAAACATCGAGATATCACTAGGATTTGCTCTCTCAAATTCTAGCACTTTATGATAAAGCTCGTCGTACTCCTCGTCGGTGGCTATGGGCGCGTCGTCGGTGTAGTAGGCCTTCGCCCACGCGTTTAGCGTATCTACGGCCTCTAAATACTCTTTTTTATCCATTTTTCCTCGTTAAATTTGCTTTGCTTACCATGCCGCGAGCTTTCTCATCGCGTTTTCCAGCCTAAACATCTGCGCATGCTCGGCCACGTCGTGCGTACGAATGATCTGAGCGCCGTTTCTAAAGGCCTCAAGATGCAGATAAAGGCTACCCGGCAAGCGGTCTTTGATCTCGCTGGGGCTATAAAAATTTATGACAGATTTGCGGCTAGCGCCAGCTAAAAGCGGTAGTCCAAAGCGCAAAAAATGCTCCAAATTTTTTATCAAAATCATATTTTGCTCCGCCGTCTTGCCAAAGCCGATACCCACGTCCAGCACTATATCGCGGCATCCAAGATCCTGCGCCGCGGCGATCTTAGCCTCGAAAAACGCGTCTATCTCGCCTAGCAAATCATCATAATGCGGGTTATCTTGCATATTTTCTGGGCTATTTTGCATGTGCATGAGGCAGTAGGTAGCGCCGTAGCGCGCCGCTAGAGCGCAGAGGCTAACGTCGCCCGTGATATCGTTTATCATCTTAAAGCCGTGATTTAGCGCGTACTCTAGGCAGTATGCGTCAAAGCTATCTAGGCTAAATATCGCCTTTTCGTGCAAATTTAAGCGGTAAATTTCGACGAGTATCTTTTCAAGCCTGGCAAACTCGACCTCGCGCCCGACGTATTTGCTGCCGGGACGCGAGCTAACTGCGCCCACATCGATATACTCGGCGCCCTGCTCGATCATCGCTTCGATTTTTTCGATACCGCTTTTTTCGTTCACGCGGCTTGCGGCGTTAAAGCTATCTTCATTTACGTTTACGACGCCCATTATCTGCGCGCGCTGCGGTTTTTTAAACGGAGATTTTAAAAATTTAGCCAAATTTTTTAGACCGAAATCCTGAGCGGACTCTTTTTTGGCAAGCGCCTGCACCTGCGCATCGGTCGCCATCAAAAGTGCGGCCGAATTTGCGCCGTTTAAAATCACGTCGCGGTTAGTGACGAGCTCCGCACCCACGCTTAATGCGTCTTGTTTTAGGATATTTGCGGCAGGCGAGCGTAAATCTTTAATCAAAAAAAAGTTGATTGCCGACTTTTTTTTCATCAAATTTCGCCCCTCGTCGCTAGGACGGATAATCTCGCAAATCTCGTTAAAATCAGTTTGCGGATTGATTTTAAAAATTTTCATCTAAGCCCTTTTTCGTAAATCATAAGAAGTATCGGCGTAAGAAGCGCGTGAGTTTTAGTGTTTAGCTCGGCTAGGCGCACGGCTTTGAAAAAATACTCAAGCTCATCGGCGCTAAATTTAACCCCCTGCGCCGTAGCCTCCAGAGCTATGGCTGCGATTAGCTCTTTTAGGTCGTTTTTGCCGAGCTTTTCGGAGCGCTCGAGAGCTGATTTTTCATCGATAAACGCGCAAATTTCTTTTAGCTCCAGACGCTTGTAATCTAACCCCGTTTTTTCTCGCTGCTTTTTTTCGAGTCTATTTTCGGTAACTAGGCGCGAGCGAACGGTCGGCAGGAGCATATTTTTCGACTCGCAGGCTATGATAAAAAAGATATTTTTAGGCGGCTCTTCGATGATTTTTAGTAGAGAGTTTTGAGCCTCGACGCGGAAATTTTTAGCGCCTAAAACCAGCAGTTTGGGCTCACTCTCGGCGATGTAGGCCTCGGCGGCGACCTCTTTTGCGTTTTCTAGCAAAAAGTCTTCGGCGAAAAAAAATCTAACCGAATTTACGCCGTAAAGCCCTAAAATTTCCTCTTTTAAGGCTTCAAAATCGCTCGTGATTACGATTTTGCTTCGCATAGATTAAAGCGTTACTTTCGCAAATAAAGCAGCGTCTATGCTCTTATCAAAGAGCCTAAACAGCGACAAAAGCTTGATATCTAGCGCGCCGTCGGAGGAGCTTAGATAAAAGCTATTTTGCGCCTGCTCGTCAAAAAGCCACATGTAGCTATCGTCCTTGCCTTTGGCGATTTGCGAGCTTTTTTCCGCGCTTTTGCCGATGTAAAAAAACACGTAGCCGTTTGGAAAAGCAAGGCTAAGCATATCTAAAAGCAGCGAGACTTCCTCTTTTGAGCCGATATTTTCAAAAGAGGGATAAAGCGCCTTTAGCGAGAAAAAGGGTAGTACAGGGCGGGCGTTTGTCGGCTTGTTTATATTTTTTAAAAAATACTCCTCAAACCAGCCGCGCTCGCTATCGGTTATCAAGATAAACGCGCGCCCTTCGAGTAAAAATTTAAGCTTCGAGGCGAGCAGAGGCGTCCACTCGGTGCGCCTCTCCTCCATCCAGCTCATCAGCGAACCCTCCTCGCGGATCGCCTCGAGCGTCCATTTTATAAAATCGCTCATTTATCGAGTTTATAAGCTTCGTGTAGTGCGCGAACGGCTAGCTCGCCGTATTTTTGATCGACGATCATCGAGATTTTTATCTCGCTAGTCGAGATCATTTGGATATTTATGCCTTCGTTTGCTAGCGTTTGAAAGGCTAGAGACGCCACTCCCGTGTGGCTTTTCATACCTACGCCCACGACTGATACCTTAACTATCTCGTCGTTGTATAAA
>NZ_CALIII010000417.1 GCF_938018145.1 uncultured Campylobacter sp. | reverse complement strand
TATTAGGCACGCCGCCAGCGTTCACTCTGAGCCAGGATCAAACTCTCCATATTAAATTACCTAAATCATAAAGATATTAGGATTTTATTATGAAGTTTTAATCAAAAAACTTTAATTTTATTAATTAGTTTTATCTCTTATCTACTTTCCAGGGAAAGCCTGATAAAAGATTGGCTCAATCGATCACTTGTTTAGATTTCAAAGATTGACTAATTAGTTTAACAGTGTTAATTTAAAAAACTTGCTTTCTGTGAAGCGGAAAGTGAAGTATATAGAAAACATGCTTAAACAAACATAAAATTTGTCTAAGCATGCTAAATTTTATTGAAGAAGAGATTTTAAGGATAAATTTTCATTAAAGATCAAGTCTTGCGTTCTTTTATTGTATTTAAAGATAGTTACGTATTTGCCGCCGTTTTCTTTAAATAGTCCGCCGTTTACGAGCATAGCATCTATTCCCTCTTTTTCCTCGCCGCTACCGAATATAAACTCTCCCGGCGTCGTATCAAGCTCGATTTTACCGCTAAAATTTATAGCAGTCGGGATATTTTCGAGCAGATTTTGAGTATCTATGCCGTCCGGATCGATAGAAATCTCAAAATTTGAGACATAACTCTTGCCTGCCGCATTTTTAAAATTTAAATTTTCAAATGTAAGCTTCGGCGCTCTTTTTATAAATTTATCAAGCGCTTGCATTATAGCCGCAAGCTGAGCTTCAGGCTCTCCCTTGGCGTTCATAATATCTTCAAACGCGCCTTTATCTAAATTTGAAAATTTCGTTTTGATCAAAAAGTCTTTAAATTCATATTTTCCATATTTTATTTTCTCTATAGTGCTCGTATCATCCTGTGTTAAAGTATCGCTTAGCACGGTTAGCTTGGAGTCGCTCGTTATCTTTCCGATTTGCAGAGCCTCGGCACCCGAAATCACGTCTATGCCACCAAGCTCAAATTTATAAGTGCTATTTACGAGCGCTTTAGAGATCATTTTCGGCTCGATCGGAGTTTCGTACTTCACGTCGTAGTCGATATTTTTTATCTTTATAGCGACGCCTTGTTTGCTAGCAAAGTCTATGAAGTCATTTACAAAAGTAGCTCCGGTTATTTTCTTTTCGCCGTTTAAATCAAAATTTAAAAACGATTTGGCCAGATTTAGCTTATTACCGTCTTGTTCTTTTTGCACTCCGACTAGCTCAAAGACAAATTTTTTATCTCCGCCCGAAGCGCCGTCGGCGTGAAATTTGATAGGTCTTGTCGTATCAAATATCTCTTTGATGAAATTTTTATACGGATCGTTTAAAAACTCGGCATCGCCCGCAACCTCAAATTTACCTAGCAAACTGTCAAAGCCGTGCGATATATTCATGTCGATTTTTATCGCCAGATCCTCGGGCGCGCCGTACTCTTCGCCAAGAGAAATGATCTCGTTTATGTAACCTTTAGACAAAACTACGTCATAGTTTGCGTGCGATTTTAGCAGACCGCCCTCAAATACGCTGTTTTTGACCTCCATACCGTTTGCTTTGATTAGATTCAAAGCCTCGTTATATTTTTCCTCCACCTTATTTGCGTTGAATTTTAGCCCGCCAAAAACCACGCCGGACACAATCACCAATACAATGAGTAACTTTTTCATTCCGACCTTCCTTTCTTTTTTGTTGCTTGTTGTAGATATACCCAGATGAGAGTCAGTAGCGAAAGCATCGCAACCGGCATCAGCCAGCCGTTTTCGCCCATAAAATCCCACGCTCGCTCAAACGCCTCGCCCGCCCAAAAGCTACCAAGCCCGAGCAAAATCGCCCAAGCTACCGCGCTAACAACGTTTATGACGCTAAATTTAGCAAACGAATACTTCGTAAGTCCGATAGCAAGCGGGATGAGAGTCTTTAGTCCGTAGATAAATTTTTTGAAAAATATTATTTTATTTCCGTGCTGCTTGAATAAAATTTGAGAGAAGGCAAGCTTGCGTTTATGTCTAGCCAGATACGGCATCACGGCCGCACGGTTATACCTGCTGACGTAAAAAAGCAGCGTATCGCCGATAGCGTTGGCTGCGGCTGCCAGCACGATACTCACGGTTATGTCCATCTTGCCTAGATGAGCCAGCACGCCGGCTGCGATGATAGCAACCATGCCTCCTCCAAGCGAATATAAAAACACTATCACGTACCCGTAGGTCGATAGCGAGGTTAGCATCTCTTGCAAATTTGGCCTTTAGTATTTTGAGATAGCGCCCATTAGCGCGTTATATCCATAGCTATCCATCCTTAGAGGCGCGTCGTTAGTTTTAGCTAGCACCGCTCCGCCAAAGCTCGCCCCCGCGAAAAACCCGTCGTTGTCCGTATATGCGTAGATATCGCTCGTAAAGCTAAAATCGCTCACTCTACCGTAAAATTTGCCCGTATCGGCAAATGCAAACGATGCGTCGGCGTTTATCGTGATTTTGGCGTCTTTTATGTCGGCTACGAGGCTATCTTTTAGGATAAAAAGCACGAGCGAGCTATTTTCGTAACCCACCTGCAGCCCGATACTGCCGCCGCTGATATCCACGACCATCATTTCGCTGGGCGCGTACGGGTTTCCCACGAGCATAACGCCTTTGCCGTGCATACCGCCCAGCACGAAGCCGACTTTAGTAATGCTCGGAAAAACGACGACCGCTTTTGCGTTTTGAAGCAAAGCCTTAACCGGCGCGTCCGCGTTTTTACGCATCGTCGTCGTAAAAGAATTTGACGCGTTTAGCACGAGCTCGTCGTTTGCCGCGAGCGCTAAAACGCAAAAAATCGCTAGTAAAATTTTTCTCATTTTCTACCTAAATTTGACCTATTTCGCCATTTCTATAGCTCTAGTTTCGCGAATCACGTTTACTTTGATCTCGCCCGGATACTGCACCTTACTCTCGATCTCTGCGGCGATCTCTTTAGCTACGAGCACCGCTTCGTCGTCGTTTATGAGCTTGGCGTTTGCGATGACGCGGATCTCGCGACCGGCGTTTATCGCGTATGCTTGCTTGATGCCTTCTTTACTTTTTGCGATGTTTTCTATCTCTTCGACGCGTTTTAGGAAGCTCTCAAGCACCTCTCTACGCGCTCCCGGGCGAGCCGCGCTTAGAGCGTCCGCAGCGCAAACGGCGGCGCTTTCTACGCTAGTAGCCTCCTCGTGTCCGTGGTGGGCGTAGATGGCGTTTATGACGACAGGATGTTCTTTGTAGCGTTTGCAAATTTCAGCGCCCAGATCGACGTGGCTACCCTCAAATTCGTGCGTCAAAGCCTTGCCGATATCGTGTAGCAAGCCCGCTCTTTTAGCTAGCTTTTCGTCTCCGCCCGTTTCAGCCGCGATGATGCCTGCTAGATGGGCTACCTCGAGGCTGTGCGCTAGGGCGTTTTGTCCGTAGCTGGCTCTAAATTTTAGCTTGCCGATTAGCTTCATTATCTCGGGATGAATTTTGCTAAGGCCCAGGTCGATGACGATATTTTCGCCCTCCTCTAGGATCGAGGCTTCAAATTCTTCGCATACTTTTTTGTGCAGATCTTCTATCCTTGCCGGCTGTATGCGGCCGTCTTGCACCAAAAGCTCTATCACGCGCGTCGCGATCGCTCTTCGGTAGAGATTAAAGCTGCTTAACGTGATAGCGTGAGGCATATCGTCGATGATGATATCTACGCCAAGCACCATTTCCAGGGTCTTGATATTGCGCCCTTCTTTGCCGATTATGCGGCCTTTTAGCTCGTCGTTTTTGATATCTACGACGTTTATCAGACGTTCGGCGGCAAATTCCCCCGCAAATCGCGACGTAGCCTGCGCCAGGATGTAGTTCACGCGCTTTTTAGCCTCGCGTTTAGCCTCCTCCTCGTGTTTTCGCACGATGTGAGCGATCTCGGCGCGGCTTTTTTCCTCTACTTTTTTTAGCACCTCTTCGCGCGCCTCTTCTTGCGTGAGGCCGGCGGCGTGTTCGAGTACTTTTAACGCCTCTTGCAGCTTAGCTTGATAGCTTGCTTTTAGCCCAAGCCCCTCCTCGTAGACGCTTTTTGCTTCATTTCGGGATTTTTCTAGCTCAGCCCTGCTTTCGTTTAAAATTTCTTGCTCGTTTAGCAGAGTTTGCTCTTTTTTACCGATCTCTTCAAATTTTTGAGTGTATTCTTTTTGCAGTTTTACGGTTTTGTCGTCGTATTTTTTCTTGGCTTCAAATTCAGCCTCTTGGACTTGGATTTTAGCGTCTTTTAGCGTGCGCTCGGCCTCAAATTCTATCGCTTTAGCCTTTGCTTTAGCCTGCTCTAAAAATATATTGTAGTTTGCGTCGTTGATTTTTTTAGCGATGAGATAGCCTGCGCCAACGCCCGCCGCACCTGCTCCTAAGCCGATTAAAATATCTATCATAGATTCCTCTTTTTACGTAAATTTTGCTCGGGGTCAGGTAAAAATCACAAGTAACATCGTGATCTTCGGATATGATTTCATTAGTAAAATTGTCTAAAATTTCAACGAATATCAAGGTAGGTCGGTAAGGCAAATTTGCAAAAAATCTATCGTAAAAACCTTTACCGTGCCCTATTCGCGCCATATTTCCGTCCACCCCGAGAGTCGGAACTATAGCTACGTCTATACGCTTTTTAAATATCTTGGTACTTAGCGGCTCTTTTACGCCAAATTTCGTCCGAGATACAAGCGGTAGCCTGGATTTTACCATTTCTAAACTAATACCAAGCATAAACGGAACGAAAATTTCATAATTTTTAGCTAGCTCGCGCCTCAAAATGTAGAAATTTGGCTCATAAGAAAGCGGATTAAATATCAAAATCCGTTTCGCTTTAAGCTCGGTTAGCAAATTTAAAAGCGGCTTAAACATCTTGTAGTGTTTTGCCCGCGCCGAAATTTGAACCTCTTTTTTTAAAATCCGTTTCGCATCACGCCTAAACTCTTCTTTTATCAAATTTAACGCTCGTTTCATAAATTTTATGTATAATTCAAGCCTAAAATCAATCTTAGACAGGAATTATTAAATGAAAATAAATCTTTTGATTATACCATTTTTGGCGCTATTTTTAAGCGGTTGCGACAATGAAAATAAAAGCGACGCGAACAAAACTAGCGACGCAACGCCGACAACAACCATGCCTGCTCCGACTCAAAGCCAAAGCGCAAGCGCAAGCATAGAAGCGCCTTTTGAGCTAACTCTCATGGACGAGAGCAAGATGACGCTGCAAAAATTTGACAAAGGCTTTAAAGTCGAGGGTAACGACGAGGCGATTTTGTTTAACTTTTTTGCCACTTGGTGTCCGCCGTGCAAGGCAGAAATCCCGCACCTAAACAACCTAAGCGATAAATTTAAAGGCAAGCTAAAAATCGTAAGCGTACTAATGGAAGACAAGTCAAAAGACGAGATAGACGCATTTATGAAGAAATTTAAAATAAATTTCGGCATTAGCTACGGCGAAAACAACTTCCTCTTCGCAAAAGCTCTAGGCGGAGTCGTAGGCATCCCGTACATGGTACTTTATAAGCCAAATGGCGAATACGCCACGCACTACGTCGGACTCGTGCCAGAAGAGATGCTAGAAAGCGATATAAATAAGGTAATCAACTAATGTTTGGCTTTTTAAAAAAAGGGCTTGATAAGACGCTTGCGGCGATCCGCTCGTCAAAACCTGCCGATAAAAAAATCTCAAAGGAAATTTTAGAAGAGATCCTGCTCGAAGCCGACATCGCCTACGAGATCGTCGAGGAGGTCCTCTACTACCTGCCGCCGCAAAACGAAGTAAAAAAAGACGACCTAAAGCGACTTTTAAATACCTATTTCATATACGAAAACGAGCGCGAGGCAAAAAGCGGAAAGCCTTTCGTGGAGCTTATTTTGGGCGTCAACGGAGCTGGCAAAACGACCACGATCGCAAAGCTTGCGAATTTATATAAAAATGAAGGCAAAAGCGTTATTTTAGGCGCTTGCGATACGTTTAGAGCAGGAGCCATCGAGCAGCTACGTCAGTGGGCGCAGCGAACGGGCGTGCCTATCGTTGCCACACAGCAGGGTCACGATCCGTCCGCGGTCGCCTTTGACGCGATAAGCTCGGCCGTGGCTAAAAACCTAGACAACGTCATCCTAGATACCGCAGGTCGCCTGCAAAATCAAACGAATTTAGCCAACGAGTTAAGCAAGATCGTGCGCATCGCAGACAAAGCCTACGCAGGCGCGCCGCACCGCAAGATCCTAATCCTCGACGGCACGCAGGGCAACGCAGGCCTCGCTCAAGCAAAGGCCTTTAACGACATCGTGAGCCTTGACGGCGTCATCATCACCAAGCTTGACGGCACGCCAAAGGGCGGAGCGCTTTTTGGCGTCGCGCGCGAGCTGGAGCTGCCGATACTCTACATCGGCACCGGCGAGACGATGAACGATCTAGTCAAATTTGACCCGCACGATTTCGTAGATACTATCGTGGATGAAATTTACGCCTAAATCTTGGGCGTAAATTTTAGCTTTTTAAATTTATCCCCATTCCCTTAAATTTGCAAATTTTATATATAGTACCCGCGCTTAACGCAATCTACTAAAATGACGACGCAAGAGTACGAGGCTAAATTTAGCGAAGACGATGTGCCCGGCTGGGACGCGATAGCACGCGCGCTAGAAAATATCTACGATCCCGCAAACGAGCGTCACTACCCGTCGCGGCTACATGTGAGCCTGGGCGGCGAGGATTATCTAGAAGGCGTTAGTATATTTGGACTCCATCAAAGGCGCGCCACCATCTCGTGAGCTTTGGCATGAGCGAGCTTTACTATGATCCCCAAAGCTCTCAGGATGAATTTAGCGGCTGGGGATTTGAGTTTAGTATGCGCGTCGCTCCGTTTGCGGACGATCCGGACTCAAAGTCCGGTGATGGCTCAGTAGTCCCGCATGAGCCTTTTTGGGCGATATCTCTTATGCAAAATCTCGCCAAATACGTCTATAACAGCAAAAAATGGTTCGAGGCTTATCATTTTATACCGACCAATTCTCCTCTGCGCCTTAATACCGATACTAAACTAGTAGGCGTCGCCTTCGCGCCCGATCCAGTGCTAGGCGGCATAGATACGCCAAACGGTATAGTCGAGTTTCTCCAGATGGTCGCCATTACGCAGCGCGAGCTAGGCTGGCTACGCGAGGATCCGAGCGTAGGACGAGTAGAGCGTTTGATAAACATGATGCGCAAGGACAATCCTTTGCTAATCACGGATTTAAATCGTACGAAAGAATACGTTTGATTTAATAGCAATCAGATCGGCAAGGCAAATTTAGCCTTGGCAGTTAGCCTTGGCAGTAAGTAGTGGCCGGAAATTTGCTAGTCCTTGCCGGCTATTTTTATCTCTTTTGTTATTAATTTCTAATTTATATATCCGATTT
>NZ_CALIII010000416.1 GCF_938018145.1 uncultured Campylobacter sp. | reverse complement strand
AAATTTAAACGTCTTGCCGATGCTAAAGGATATCAAATTTAAAAGCGGCGGATTTTATCAGACGGATTCGCACGCCTTTACCGTCCAGCCGATGAACGACGCAAAGGGCGAGCGAGTAGGATATTTCGTGATTTATTTTAACTCTGACTCAAAAGAGCGAAATTTAGCAAAGCTGGGCGTTTGGTTTGATTAGTCAAGCAGGCTTTTTGAGTACGGCGAAAATTTGTAGGTAAAGACGCTGCCTTTGCCCAGTTCGCTTTTTACGCCGTACTCTACGCCGTTTTTCACGCAGATGCTTTGTACGATGTTTAGCCCAAGGCCAAAGCCGCCCTGCACGCCCTCGTCTCTAACATAGCGTTTCCAAATTTTACTCGTGTCCTTTATACCTTCACCCTCGTCCTCGACTACGAGCACGATTTTGCCGCTTTTTTCAAAAAGGCGTAAATTTATTATTCCTCCTTCGCGGCTGTATTTTACGGCATTGCTTAGGTTGTTATCGATCAGTCTGCCCGCCTCTATCTTACTCATAAAAATTTGCAAATCAGGCTCGACGAAGTCGTAAATTTTGATATTTTTCGCCATCGCGATACCTCGCATATACCGTGCTCGCTCGAGGCAAAATTCGCTCAAATTTAAAATCTCGGGCGGAAATAAAATATACCCGCGCTTGATGTAGTACTCGGTGTCCTCGTAGGTAACTTGCATCTGCTTTAGAGCCGAGCGCATGCGGGTGACGTATTTGTTATCAAGGCCCAGCATTTCAAGGTTTATACCGATGACTCCCAGCGGCGTTTTTAGCTCGTGCATCGCGTCGTTAAAAAAGTTATTCATATATTTTTTAGCGTCTTTATATGGCTTTATCCCGCTAACAAACGACAAATAAAGCGCGAAAAATACGACCACGAGCGCAAACGCTAGAGTTAGAGCCGTGACGAATAAAATCCTAGCCGCGTTTTGCTTTTTGGCTAGCACGAGATAATAAAACTCGCCGTCCGCGCTAAAATAGGTCTTGTAAAAAAGATGGCCGTTTTCTTGGCGGGTGATAAATTTTAAATCGCTCGGTCGCGCGTCTAAATTTGAGACGATCTGCTTTTCTTTGAGATCAAAAACGCCGTATCTATATGTGAGCGAGATAGGCAAAGTCTCGTTTTTATCGAGCGCTTTGCGGATTTTGCCCTCGTACTCCAGCAACTCGAACATATTTTTCGAGTATTCGTCTTTGGAGCTTAAATTTATAATCTCGTAGCTTTGAAATATAAACAAAGCCATGATGATAAAAGTGGCTAAAATAGGGATTTTAAGATTTTGAAACATCTATCTTATAGCCTAGTCCGCGCGATGATTTTATAAACTCGGGAGTCGTTTTTTGACGGATTTTTAGTATATGCATGCGCACGTCGGCGGGGTCGATTTCCTTGTCGTTCCACACCTCGGCGCGTAGCCGCTCGATACCGACAAAGCTGTTTTTATGAAACAGCAAACACTCGACGATAGCAAATTCTCTCGTGCTTAGCTCGACGGGCTCGCCTTTAAATTTGAGCCGCTTTTTAGCGGTATCGAGGCTAAAGTTTTCATCGATCGCGATCAAGTTTTTATCGTCTCTGCCGTGATATTTTCGCATTAGCTCGTTTACTCTAAATTTGAGCTCGGCTAGCTCAAAGGGCTTTTTTAGGTACTCGTTACAGCCCAGCTCGTATCCGACCGCCATATCGTCTATATCCACGAGCGAGGTCATTATCATTATGGGCGTTTCACAGCCGATATCTTTGGCGTATTTTATCACCTCGTGTCCGCTGATGTGCGGGACCTTGATATCAAGTATCAGCAAATGATAAAAGCCAGCCGCTATCTTATCGCAGGCGACCTTGCCGTCGGCGGCCTCATCCACCTCGTAGCCTAGGCTTTCTAGGTATTCGCTAACGCTCTCACGATATACGAAGTCGTCTTCAAGCAGTAAAATTTTCATAAATTCTCCGAATTTTATCGCAATATTTTAAGGGAGATGATAGCTAAAAATGATTTTGGATCGTCTGAATTTAAAAAGGCTCGGCGAGTTTACCGAGCCTAGTGCGTCTAGTTTAGCCTAAATTTCACGCGCCCGTGAAAACTTGACCTGCATAAACGATGTAGTATCTTAGCATAACGACGCCGCAGATAACTACAAGAGAGTTTGCTATGATGTAGCCAACTCTATAAGCGTGATTTTTAAGAGCCGTTAGCGCTATGGTGATAGGCGTTAAAAGTCCAATGCCAACGACGCCTATCCAAAAGATCAGCGCGTATTGTCCCGTGCTTAGAGCTTGTTTAGCTGCAACCGCGCTCGCTCCGCCCTCGAAATATAGTCCCAAAAATAGTATCGCAATAAGCGGTATCTCAAAAAGTACGGCGCGCAAGTCCATAACCAAAAGATACTTCACGTTGTCTTCGTTAAGAAGGTGTTTGAAGCACAAAAGTCCGACTAGGATGTTTGTCGCTACGCCTGAGCTAAAGCCTGATGTTAGGAACAAAATCGGCAAAATAGGCGTGTTCCAAAGCGGAAGCTTCGTAATCGCGCTAAGCAAAAAGCCCGTATATATACCAACGCCGATCGCAAGACCGAAAAGCGCCGTCTCGACTATCTTTGAAAGAGGCGCAAAAGAGCGAATCAACCTAGAAATAGGACGTAAAATCGCTAGAATTTTATACTTTTCTATCTCTTCTTCGAAAATAATTACCGCAAAAAGGTAAGCCAGCGGCGTATAAAGCAGCAATAACGCAACGCCGATAGACATAACCGAACCGAAGTTGTACTTAATCAAAATCCAGTAAAAACTAAGCGGCTTGCCAAGGTCAAGCACCAAAAGCGCAAGGCCCACGGTGATCGTTATAGGAGCCACTAGAGCGCCCGCCTTTACCATCGCGTCCCAGATGCTGCCGTCTTGTTTTTTGTGGTAGTTCCACTTTACAAGCAATGCGACCATCATCGCGCCTGCAGATAAACCCGCCAAAAATAGATAAACCGCTATCGGCCACGGCCAGTAAATTTCATTATATTGCGCTACGCTTCCCCACATATTATTCATGGCTTCCTCCTTTGCGGTTAGCTATCATAGCAAGCTTGGGTTTGGTTTTAAGCTCGGCTTTAGGATAGTAGTGAGATTTGGTATTTAAAATTTTACTTACTTCGCTGTTTGGATCGTTTATATCGCCAAATGCCAAAGCATCGGTCGGACAAACGGTCACGCACGCAGGCTGCTCGCCAATGCTCACTCTAGTTTCAAAGCAAAACGTACATTTGCCTATCTCGCCGGTTTTTGGCTCGACGTAGCGAGCGTCGTAAGGACAGGCTAGGATGCAGTATTTGCAAGATACGCAGGTAGAGTGATCTAGCAGCACTATGCCATCGCTCGTCTGAAAGCTAGCTCCCGTAGGGCAAACGGTCACGCACGGAGCGTCCTCGCACATCACGCAACTGTGTCTACTAAAATCGGTTTTTAAATTTGGAAATTTACCCTTTATCTGCGAATGAACTTGGAGCCTAAAAACGCCTCTAGGCACTTCGTTTTCGCTCCTGCAAGCCACCGAGCACGCTTGGCAGCCTATGCAGAGGTTTTCGTCATGTATCATTCTATACGCTTTTTTCATCTTTTTTCCTTTACGCTTTTATTATCTTGACGCCGACGTTTCGCACCATCGTGGAGGCGACGGGACCGATCACGGAGGGATCTAGCAGCTTGCTTTGATTCGTTCCTACGCCGTTCGTACGCTTTAGTCCCGCGCTTTCGTGACCAAAACCGTGATAGACGAAAAGCGTATCCTCCCTGATGCCTTCAGTCAGCATCACGCTTGCTTTTTCTTTTGCGGTTTTACTTTGCAAGGTTACTTTGTCGCCGTCTTTTAGCCCGTATTTTTTCGCGGTATTAGGGTGTATCCAGACGGGCGCGCTACTCATCAGGTCGTTTAAAAATTCGACGTTTTGCGTGTGTCCGTTGGTGTGTATCGGCGTTTTGCCGCTCATTAGGCAAAGCTCCTCGCCGAAAAATACGTCCATGCCCTCGGCGTTTAAGCAGCCGTATCCCGGAAACTGCTTTTCGACCTTTTCGCTAAAGAGCTCGATCTTGCCGCTATCGGTTTTAAATTTGACCTGCGACTCCATCAGCCCGTCGTCGCCCACGAACTGCTGCGCGTAAGGGAATTTTTTCGTAAATTCTTTTACGCTATCTTTTTCTCTAAACAAAATCCCCGGCACCTTCCAAGTGACGTAGCCGTCTTTAACCAGCTTTGCCAAAAGCTCGGCGTTGCCTTTTACTTGTTTGATTCTCCACTCGTCCATCGTGTTTGCCGAGTACTGCTCGTCTATCTTCATCCTGCGAGCTAGCTCTCTAAAGATATCATAGCCGTTTTTGGTGTCGCCGATAGGATCTACGACTTTGTTTCTTATCATATAGGCAGGTTTTTGACTCGACTTATCCTCGATGCCTTCGTCGCGCTCCAGATAGGTGCTCTCAGGCAGTATCACGTCCGCCCATATCGCAAAATCGCTCATATAAATATCCGAACAAACGATAAAATCAAGCTTTTTAAGGCTTTCTATCGTAGTTTGAGTGCCTGCGACGTTGATCGGGTGATTAAATCTTATGCTAAACCAGCCTTTTACCGGATAAGGCTTCTGGCTTAATATAGCTTGCGGAATTTGCATCAAAACGCCGTGACTCCTGCCGACGAATTTATTTACCCCGTCCTCGCCCGCGCCGTCTATCCTAGGGGTTTTAGGCACTTTTATCGCGGCGTCCGGGTTCGTGATCTCTGGGATTAGCTCTTCGCCTGCTAAAGTATTATATAGCTTAGCCTTTTTGCCGCCGAAAATTCCGCCCTTTTTCTCCCAGTTGCCCATCATCGCGTTTGCGGTCATTATAGCTCTAGTGCGGATATACTCGGCTCTAGCGGTAGTCGTGTTGTGGCCGAAGTCGATGATGACCTTAGGCGCCGCCTTCCAAATTTCTCCGGCGATACGCTCGAGCGTTTTTGCAGGTATTCCCGTGATCTTTTCTTGCCACTGCGGAGTTGTGTCTTTGGTCGCTTCTACGACTTTGTCAAATCCGATCGTAAATTTCTCTATAAATTCTTTATCGTATGTGCCATTTTTGATCCATGTATGGATAAGGGCTAAAACAAATGCTAGATCGGTTCCCGGTTTTACGGGTAGCCACTCGTCGGCTTTTGAAGCCACGACGCTAAAGCGCGGATCTAAAACCAGCAGCTTGGTATCTTCTTTCGCGGCCATTTTAGCTAGCTTTTTAGCGTCGGCGATGACGATACCCTCAAAAAGATTGTGCCCGAAATTTACGACGTATTTTGCGTTGCCGAAGTCTCTTTTTAGCTTCGCATCTCCGTACATATGCGTACAAACCATCTGATAGGTCACGGGACAACAAGATAGGTGCGAGAAGCAATTAGGCGAGCCGTATGCGCTAGCAAAGGTCGTCATTAGCTTGTGCGTTTGGCTTGATTTTGCCGTAAATACAAAGCTCTCGGGACCGTATTTTTCCTTGATTTCTAGCATTTTTTTAGCGACTAGATCTAGCGCCTCGTCCCAGCCCGCCTCGCGCCATTTGTTTTCGCCGCGCTCGCCTACTCTGATGAGCGGTTTTACGATGCGCTGCGGATCGTAGAGCTGATTGTGCCCGCTGCCGCCCCTTGCGCACACGGAAGTCGCCGTGCCGCTTACCTTGCCGTTGCCTTGGATGAAGACGTTTTTGCCGTCTACGACCTTGGCCTCGATAGGACAGCGAGAAGAGCACATCTCGCAAAAACTATAAACGGTCTTATCGCCGCCTTCTAGCGCTTTGGCGCCGACGGCGCCTAAAGTACCGGGCGCGTAAGTCATCGCAAGCAAGCCCGTGGCGGTGGATGCTTTTAAGAAATTTCGCCTCGAAGTATCCATTTTTTCTCCCTTTTTGAAATAAATTTACCGAAATCTTAAATAATCAACGTAAATTATACGTAAATTTTTCGTATCAATATAAATTTTAATTGATAACGACTATTTCGTTTTTTAGGGGAAAAGCTTGAATTTAACTTCAAATTTACCGAATTTATAAATATCAAATTTTAAGAGATGATGATATTTGAGCTGCTGTTTGCTTAAATTTATAACTTAAAAAGTATTCTTTCGGTTCCAGCCAAAAATTATTTTAATTTTATTTGTATATAATTCGCGTATTTTTTCAAAAAGGCAAATTTAATGAAAAAGCAAATTTACATCATTCACGGCTACGACGCTTCTCCACAAAGCCACTGGTTTGGTTGGTTTAAAGAAAATATGCGCGGCATTGCCGAGGTGGAAATTTTAAAGATGCCAAACCCGCAAACACCAAAGCTAGACGAGTGGCTAGAAACGATGAAACAAAACGTAAATTTGGGAGAGAATTCATTTATCATCGCTCACAGCCTGGGCACGATAACTAGCTTAAATTTTCTTAGCGGTTTTGCAAATTTACCAAAATTTGGCGGTCTAGTCCTCATATCGCCGTTTGACGAGCCGATTAAGGAATTTGCGATTTTAGATGAGTTTTGCAAGCCGCAAATCGCCTACGAAAAGATAAAAACGGCGGCGAATTTAATAAAAGTAATAGCCGCAAAAGACGACTATATCGTGCCTTGCGAGCTTAGTCTAAAGGTAGCACGAAATTTAGACGTGGCACCTGATATATTTAAAAAAGGCGGACACTTTATGAGTGCGGACGGCTTTAGCAAATTTGAGTTTATATTAAATTTATTTAAACTTAAAGACGAAAAATTATCATAAAATAATAACTAAAAAGTAAGATTATTTAAAAAAAATTACTATAATGTGCATTTTGATTTACTAAATTTATGTTCAAGGATCTGTTTTGAGCGAGTTAAAATCCCTATTTTTCAGTATGACGTCGGCCGTCGTGCTACTTATTATATTTGCTATCGGTAGCGGCGCGGCAACGATAATAGAAAGCTACTACGACACAAAAAGCGCGTGGGCGGCGGTTTACGGAGCGAGTTGGTTTGCTTTGGTGCAGGTGCTTTTAGGTATAAATTTAGCTTATAATATTTTCAGATACAACCTTTTAAGAAAAGAAAAACTACCCGTTTTGATATTTCACGTTAGCTTTTTATTTATGCTTTTAGGCGCGGCGATGACGCGATATCTAGGCTTTGAGGGTAACATCCACATCAGAGAAAACGAAACCTCAAACGCGGTATTCGGATCCGTTTCCAGAATAGAAATCGCAGCCGAAAAAGACGGTCAAATTTACTCAAACTCAATCCCGAAACAAATCACTTCCGTCGGCTCAAACGACTTTAACTTGCCGCTTGAAATCGCGGGCAAAAAAGCAAATTTAACCTTTGACGGATACTACAAA
>NZ_CALIII010000415.1 GCF_938018145.1 uncultured Campylobacter sp. | reverse complement strand
GCTATCGCCTATTTGTCCGTAGGTTACCGTAGCATCCTCTTTATCCGTAGTAGATGTTAGGCTTACGTTTCTAGTCGTGATTATTTTACCTCCCGAAATAGCAGCTACTTCTAGGGTTTTTAGACCTTCTGCGGTTAAATTTATATCCTGGGTGCCTTGAAGAGGGTATCTACCGTCTGTAGGCATACCTAGGCTTTGACCTGGCTGCGTGACTATTTGAGCTTTAGTGGCTTCGCCCGTACCTTTTAAATTTATGCTGCTTAGGCCGCCTACGTTATATTTTAGCTCATAGTCGCCTTTAGTTTCTACGTTTAGGGTTTTTAACGTAGTATTGGTAACCGTGCTTCCGTCCGCAAGTTTTGTTACTACTCTGTGGTTTTCAAAAGCGTTAGCGGTTTTATTTACGATGTTTAGCGTCTCAAACGTCGTGTTGTTATAGTGATTCCCTATTGCGCTGCTAAAAGGAGCTGCGGATTTGTTTATAGTTAAATTTACCTCTTTTAGTCCTACACCGCCTTCTAGTCCGAAGTACTGGGAAGTTTGCGTATCTACGTTTACGTTTAGCTTTTGAGCCCCTCCGGTTTTAAGCGTAGTGGTAGTTCCTTTTTTAATATTATAGTTTTCTAGCGAGGCATCGCTTAGGCCTACTATAGTTTCGCCTTCGGAATTTATGTTTACGGTTTTTATATTGGAGTTTAGGACGGTTACGTTTTTATTTGGAGTTACGGCCGCTCCGCCTATACCTAGAGTATCTATATCCTGGGCTCTGCTAAAATCAAGCTGAGTATGGGCGCCTGGATAGTTAGTCGGGTTGATATTTAATTCCTCCACTCCGCTCATCTCTACGTGTTTGTTTCCGCTTATGGTATTTAGCATATTAACTACGTCTCTACCCGCTCCGCCGTCGATAGGTATAATAGTTCCAGGGGTTCCGGTTATATTAAACACGTCGTCTTGTCCGCTACCTTTTATGCTTTGCACTACGTTATTTGCGCTTAAATTCGCTACTAGCTTATTTCCCGTATATCCGGAAGCATCAAAGGTTTGTAAAGAGCTAGTACCGGTTATGGTTAGGTCTGCGCTTCCTTTTACCGTTATAGTCTTTATAGAGCCGTCGTTAGAACCCGTTAGGTGGTCTGAGACGAATTTGTTTAGTTTGCTGGCTTGACCTACGGCTTTTACGGTTACGGCTTCTACCTTATCGTTGTTTACGGTAGTTATGTTTATCTTGCCGGTTCCGGTATCTACTCCGTCGACGGTCACTTCCTGGTCATCGTTACCGCTAGCTAGAACGTCGGTGTTATAGTATAGATTTAAAGAGTTGGCGCCTAGCTTTATATTTTTTAGATTTAGCTTTACTTTGTTTTCAGGGTTTATTATATTAACGCCTTGTTGGTTAGTAGAGCCGTCTATAGTAATAGACTCCATATTGTGGATATTTCTGGTATTAAAAGTTAGCATACCGTTAGTATGGTTGGTTAAATTTAGATTTTCGATATTTTTAACCTCTCCTACGGCATTGGTCATTCCGTGGAAGTTTGTGTATAGATCTAGGTTTAAAGTATCGTTTCCGCCCTTGCCGTCTAGCTTATCGGTAGCTTTAAACGTAGTTTGTCCTACGGTAGCAGATACCGCTCCGTTAAATACGTCTGCTTTTTCGCTTCCGCTTACGTCGTTGGCTCCTGCAGATAGGTTATGTACGGTAGGGGCTACTAGAGCGTCTATAGCCGCTTTTTGCTCGTCTAGGTTGGTATTATTGGTTTGAGCTATTATTCTTTGAAATAAGCTAAAGTCATACGCTCCGTTCTCATCGGTAGGAATATCTGCGATCTTTTGGGCTGCGTATTCTGATATAGCCGTTTTATTTATGAACGTCTGAGCGGCTACGGGATCTGCGGCTCTAGCCTCGGTAGAAGTAGCAACCTCGAATAGTTTTACTAAAGTATCTCCTCTAGAGTTACCTAGTTGAAGGTGTTTTACCCAGGCGTTAATACCGTCTGGATCTTGAGAATAGTCTTTGCCCAGGATATTTTTATAGATATTTTCTACATAGCCTCTATCAGAGACTATATCTATACCTAAGCTTTCAAAGTATGGGCCGGTAGCCGGAGAAGCTAACATCTCGTTAGCCATTTGCGCTACGGTTTTAGTGGCTCCCGCGTTTACCCATGCGTTAAAGCCGGCGCCTTCTGGTGCGCGGTTAAATAACGCTACGTAAAGCTGTGCTACTTGCGCTTGTGTTACTGCCATTGAGGACTCCTTGTTTAGTTACGGTTATAGGTTTAACGTTTTAAATACGATTTACGAGTTTAAAAAATAAGCCCGACTAGGTTTAATTCGCGGGTAGATTGCGACGCCTAATCGGGTCTAGTTTTAGGATAAAATTTACTGCACCGAAATTATGATCGCACAAATCTAAACGCAGCAAAAGATACACTTATCTTTAGGCTTTAGCGTTTAAATCGCAAATCTTAATTTTAATGATATTTATAAATTTAACTAGATGCTATAAACTTAAAATCGATTTAAAAAGTTGGGGGATTATAGCGAAAAAAATAGTTATATTTGATTAAAAGTATATAAAAAATTGATTTTTGATTTTTTATACTTAATCTTTAAAACGTTCCTTATGGTTATATTAAATTTAGCTTTAATTTAGCTATTTTTAAATATAATCCAAGCTTCAATTCACACACACCAGTCCTAAAATTTGGTTGCGTTTGTCAAAAGCAAATGTTAATGGGTGTGGAGGAGAAACCTAAATTTCGGGGAAACCCACAAGGAGAAAACTCATGGTAACAATGAGAGATTTGCTAGAGTGCGGCGTTCATTTCGGACACCAAACGCGCAGATGGAATCCGAAGATGAAAAAATTCATTTTCGGCGAGAGAAAAGGTATCTATATCATAGATCTACAAAAAACTATCCGCTACTTCCGCTACACTTATAACGTCGTTCGCGACGCGGCTGCAGAGGGTAAGACTATACTTTTCGTAGGTACTAAAAAGCAAGCCGGCGCAACTCTAAAAGAGTATGCTGAAAAATGCGGCATGCCGTACGTAAATCACCGCTGGCTAGGCGGCATGATGACGAACTTCGGCACTATCCGCCAATCTATCCGCAAGCTCGAAGTAATCGAGGCTATGGAAGAAGACGGCTCTATAAATTTACTAACTAAAAAAGAAGCTCTAATGCTTCGCCGCAAAAAAGAGAAGCTTCTAGCGTCTCTAGGCGGTATCAGAAACCTAAAAACCGTGCCTGATATGATTTTCGTCATCGACACGGTAAAAGAAAAAATCGCCGTTCAAGAGGCTAACCGCCTAAAAATCCCTGTCGTAGCTCCGATCGATACAAACTGCGATCCTGACGTTATCGACTTCCCAATCCCTGGCAACGACGACGCGATCCGCTCGGTTCAGCTTTTCTGCCAAGAGATGGCTGAGGCTATCATCGAGGGACGCTCTCAGCTTGAAAAAGACGGCGGCGAGCAAGAAGAAGGCAAAGAGGCCGTAAGCCAAGCCGAAAAAGACGCAGTCGTAAACGAGGCTGTTAACGAAGACTTCTCCGAGGACTTCAGCGAGGACGAAGAGTAATGGAAATCAGCGCACAAATGGTAAAAGAGCTCCGCGAATCAACCGGAGCCGGAATGATGGACTGCAAAAAGGCGCTAGCCGAGGCTAACGGCGATATGGAAAAAGCCGTTGATATATTGCGCGAAAAAGGTCTAGGTCAGGCCGCTAAAAAGGCTGACCGCCTAGCTAGCGAGGGTCTTGTGAGCGTTGTTGTTTGCGATCACTGCAAAACCGCGACCATCAGCGAGATAAACTCTGAGACCGACTTCGTCGCTAAAAACGCTCAGTTTCAAAATTTGACCAAAGACGCTACGGCGCACATCCAAACAAATTTGATAAAAGACGTCGAGAGCCTAAACGCAAGCGTTATCAACGGCGTTAAATTTGAGGATTATTTCAAAAGCCAGATCGCTACTATCGGCGAAAATTTGGTCGTTCGCCGCTTTGAGACTATAAAAGCGGACGATAAAGGCGTAGTAAACGGCTATGTGCACTCAAACGGCCGCGTAGGCGTGCTTATCGGTCTAGCTTGCGAAAGTGCAGAAATCGCAAACAAAGCGGCTGAATTTGCAAGAAATTTGTGCATGCACGCAGCTGCTATGAAGCCAAGCGTTATAAGCTACAAAGACCTTGACAAAGAGTTTGTCGAGAAGGAATTTATCGCACTTCGCGCCGAGCTTGAAAAAGATAACGAAGAGCTAAAACGCCTAGGCAAGCCGCTTCATCACATCCCTGAGTATGCTAGCCGCTGCCAAATAGGCGATGCCGAGCTTGCTAAAGCTACAAAAGCGATCGAAGAAGAGCTAAAGGCTGAAGGCAAACCTGAGAAAATTTGGGATAAGATCATCCCTGGCAAGATCGAGAGATTTTATGCCGACAACACCGTTTTAGATCAGCGCCTTACGCTACTTGGACAGTTTTACGTAATGGACGATAAAAAAACTATCGAGCAAGTCGTTGAAGAAAAAGGCAAAGAGCTAGGCGGCAAGATCGAGGTGGTAAAATACGTTCGCTTCGAACTTGGCGAAGGCCTAGAGAAGAAAAACGAGGACTTTGCGGCCGAGGTTGCGGCGCAAATAGGCTAAAATTTAATGGAAATCTTAAAGGGCGTAAATCTAGGCTTTGCGTATGATTATACGCTCTTTGAGGATGTAAATTTAAGCGTCAATGCCGGCGGCAGCTGCGCTATAACGGGCGTTAGCGGCTGCGGCAAATCAACTATACTTCATATACTTTCCACTCTTTTACGACCCAAAAACGGCGAAGTTATCTATGGGGGCAAATCGCTTTACGACCTATCGGCAAACGAGCTTTTGCGGATCCGCAGATTTGATTTCGGTATCATTTTTCAGGCGCACTATCTTTTTAAAGGCTTTAGCGCGCACGAAAATATTGAGCTAGCCTCTGTTTTGTCCGCTCAGAAAATCGACAATGAAATTTTGGCAAATTTAAAAATAGACGGCGTAATGAATCAAAAAGTAGGCGAGCTAAGCGGCGGCCAGCAGCAGCGCGTCTCGATTGCTAGAGTACTTTGCAAAAAGCCGCGCGTGATATTTGCCGACGAGCCGACGGGAAATCTAGACAAACAAACCGCAAACGAAGTGATGCAAACGCTGTTTAACTACATAAAAGCAAACGATGCGGCACTGGTTTTGGTTACTCACGACAACGAACTTGCGCAAAGATGCGACGAGGTTTACCGCCTCGAAGATAAAAAATTCTCTTTAATTTATCCAGAAGCCATTTAAATATTTTTACAGCAACGATTTGCCAAATTTATGGCTTAAAATTTAAGCTCAAATTTGCAAGCTATTTTTTGAGTTTAAATTTATCGCAAACCGCCTAAAGCGACTACTTCTGAACGAACAAAATTTATGATCAAATTTAGTCTCGTAGCCGTATTTTATAAAGCGTAGCGATTTTTTAAATTTACCGCACGACAAGCTAAAATTTAACCCAAAACAAAAGCTAAAAGCGACCGCCAAATTTAAACCTCTTAAATTTAAAAAGCAACAACGGCACGAATAAAATTTGGCAGACAAAGCGGTATTTTGTAGCCCTTGATCACGCCTAAATTTCCGCACATTTTCATCTGTCTTTCAAATTTACCGAATTTTCAAGGATTTAACCCTAAAATAACGGCATTTAAATTTAAAACGAAAGAGTCAGGTGGAGCTAGTCGAGTTTTTTGCGCCCGAGCGCGTCATCACCTTTATGCTACTGTTTGCGCGTATCGGCGGGCTGATGCTATTTTTCCCGTTTTACGGGCACGAGCAGATACCTATGAGCGTCAAGACCGCGTTTTCGTTTCTGCTAACGCTATTTTTATTTCCGCTTGCTAGCATTAAAAACGGCGAGATTTACTATCTGGCCGTAGAGATCGTTAGCGAGGCGGCGCTGGGAGTTTGCGCAGGACTGCTGCTTCACATCGTTTTTGCCAGTTTGCAGTTAGCTGGCGAGCAGATATCGATGATCATGGGCTTTTCGATGGCTTCGGTACTTGACCCGCAGACCGGCCTTAGCTCGCCCGTAATCTCAAATATCATAAATTTTCTCGCACTCATGACTTTTTTGGCCTTCGACGGGCATCATTTGATCTTGCTTTTTATCTCAAATTCGCTTACGCACGTGCCGCTGGGCGGCTTTTACCCGAGTCCCGATATAGTGCAGTACGCCTCAAAGTCCATGATAAATTTATTTACTTTTGGATTTATCATTTCCTTCCCGATTTTGGCGCTCTCGCTGCTTTCGGATCTGATTTTTGGTATGTTGATGAAGACGATGCCGCAGTTTAACCTGCTAGTCGTGGGCTATCCGATCAAGATCACGATCGGCTTTGCCGTGCTGATCGCGATACTAGCGGGCATGATGGAGCTTTTTAGGCAGCTCGTGCTTCGCGTTATCAACGATCTTCCGTCGCTATTTTTCTAAAACTAAGCTTGAAGTAATGGAAAATGTTTTAAAATACGTTTTTTAGGTATAAAAAGGAGAATTCGTGAAAATCGTTCTTGTAAACGCCAATCCCGCGGTATCGCGTTTGGCGACGCTGGCTCTTAGCAAAATGGGTTACGAATACGTCGAGATCGGCGATGCCAGCGAGCTTAGCGGCGTTTTTGACGTGCTTATCATCGACAGCGATATCGACGCAAAAGAGATGAACCTAAAAGAATTCGCAAATAAAATTTTATACCTTTCCTCTAAAAATTCTCCGACCTTTGAAAATGCCGACAGGATACTGCCAAAGCCGTTTTTGCCGACGGAATTTATCACTATCGTGGAGGATCTAGCGAGCAAGACAAAGAGCGCCGAGCAGCCTACTGCGACAAGCGATGAAACCAGCGAGGTCTCGGTCAAGGGGTTTGAGTTTATAGACGATCCGGCCGAAGACGTCTTTGAAGACGAGATCATGGAGCTGGATCCAGGCGAGCTTAGGCTAGACGACGAGCTTGACGATATTTCGCAAGCGGCGTCCGGCAAAGATAGCGCCTTTGACGAGTTAAACGAGATCGTAAAAGCTATCGACGATATGGACGAGCTAAGCGAGAAACTCGGAGACGAAGAGCTGGATTTGGACGGCACGGACGATGAGGCGACGGAGTTTGACGAGTTTGAAATAGCCGCAAAAGACGATAAATTTGACGATCTTTCTGCGGAGATAGATGCGCCGGATGAGCTTATGGATATCAAATTTGAAACGGCGGACGAGCCTGATATGGCCAAATTTGTTGATATGGATAGCGCGGACGAGCCTGAAGCCGTGCAAAGCCTTGAACAAGCGAAAGATGACGATAAATTTGCAATAGAAGAAACTG
>NZ_CALIII010000414.1 GCF_938018145.1 uncultured Campylobacter sp. | reverse complement strand
AAATTTGAACGTAAAACGATAAGGCGAAGTATTTTTTCTTTAGACGAGGCGGAAATGAGCCGAGCGAGGGCGCATACATATAGTATGTAACCGAGCTTCGGCGAAATTTACAACGAAGTATAAAGAAAAAAGACAAGCCGCAAAGTTAAATTTGATCGCCGCTTAGTAGTATATATCCGCTTTCACTGATGTTTTTAAATTTAACCCCCAGCTCCCGCTTTAGCCTCAGCACGACGTTTTGTATCGCGCCCTTGCTCGTTTGCTCGCCCTCGTAGACGAACTCCTCGATCATCTCGTAGCTCACGAGCTTGTTTAGATTGTACGCAAAGAGCCAAAAGAGCTTGTTTTGCAAAAACGAGAGATAAATTTCCTCGCCGTTTTTGTAGATCTTTTCTTTGGCGAGATTTATGCTAGTTTGCGCGCCCAGACGCACGAGCTTTTCGTCCTTTTCGTAGGTTAGAGCCACTAGTAGGCGGCAGAGCGCGGCGATATCGACGGGCTTTTTTAGAAACGACGCCGCGCCGTGCTCGATGCTTTTGATGAGGTTGTCGTCGGTGTCGTAGGAGGTAAAGACGATAAATTTTTGCGCGGGCTTTATGCGCATCATCTCCTTCATCATCTCAAAGCCGTTCATCGCGGGCATGTGGATGTCGGTGATGACGATGGCGGGAGCTAGCTTTTTAAAGCGCTCCAGCCCCTCTAGCCCGTCGCCCGCGCCCCAGACGCTTAGGCAGTAGGGCTTTAGCCCGCCTATTAGCAGCTCCCTTGCGATCTCGTCGTCCTCGACGATGAGGACGCTCAGGTCTTTAAGCAGCTTTAAATGCTCTTGCATCTCACTCCTTTAAATTTATCTCAAAGCCGAGCTCAAACGTCGTCGGATCGCCCGCGCTTAGCAGCCTGATGTCGCCTGCGAGCTTTTCGTTTGCGAGCTTTTTGCCAAAATACAGCCCGATGCCGCTTCCTTGCTTTTTGGTGGTTTTTGGCTGGGTTAAAATTTTATCCCGAAGCTCCTTGCTCACGCCGCTGCCGTAGTCCGTGACGGATATTTTGCACGTGCCGTTTTCAAATTTGACGTCCAAAAAAACTTGCCGCTTGGCGATCTCGTCTTTGTAGCGCTCCACGACCGCGTCTTTGGCGTTGTGTATGAGGATGAGTAAAATTTGCTGCACGATGCCCATCCGCTGCGTGGCCTCTTCGTCTTTAAACTCGCGCAAGCTTACCGTGACATTTGCCTTGCTAAGCTCGGTGTGCATGAGCTTTAGCAGGTCTTTTATGCAGCGCTGCACGCTAAATTTTTGCGGGCTGTCGCTGCTCTTATAAAAATTTCTAAAAATCTCGATCGTATCGCTCAAAAGCACGGTCGCAGCTTGGCCTTTTTGCAGCATATTTTCCAGCGTCGCGGCGTCTAGTTTGCCGTCTTTTTGCAGCATGAGCAGGCTTGAGATCATCAAATTTAGCGAATTAACCGGCTGAATGAACTGATGATTTATGCCGCTGATTAGCTCGCCCGCCTCGCTCATACGGGCTTTGT
>NZ_CALIII010000413.1 GCF_938018145.1 uncultured Campylobacter sp. | reverse complement strand
CTGCGGCGTGGACGAGCGAAACATCTATCTGATGAGCGACGGCGATCAGATGGAAATTTGCCAAAAATACATGAAGCGCGCCAAGACGGTAAAAACGGGCAAGGTCTTTATCGATAACCAAATCAACAAGCAAATTTCAGACGACGTCGTGATCGATAGGCAAAATTTGGCCGAAGCGGGCGTCGTGATGATCATCGCGCAAATTTCTCGCCACGGCGCTAAGCTCATAAACAAGCCTCGCGTCATCAGCTACGGGCTAGTGGGCGATAAGCAAGACGGCGAGTTTAGAAAAGAGATGGAGGGCGTGCTGGAGCAGTATCTAAGCAACGTCAAAGAGGAGCTTTTAAAAGACGGCAGGATGCTCGAAGGCCAGGTGCGCCAAGTCATCCGCAAGCATATATTTAGAAAAGTCAAAAAGTACCCGACCATCGTGCCGATCATATACCTGATGTAAGGGCGCAAAATGAGCGATACAATCAAAATAGCCGCTAACGTGCTAAAAACGGAAGCTAACGAGCTAACGAGAAATGCCGAGATTTTAGGCGGCGAATTTGAAAAAGCGGTCGAGATTTTATACCAAACCAAAGGCAAAGCCGTGGTTACTGGCGTCGGCAAGAGCGGACACGTCGGTGCCAAGATCGCTGCGACGCTTGCTAGCACGGGCACGCCTAGCTTTTTCATGCATCCGACCGAGGCGATGCACGGCGATCTGGGTATGATCGGCAAGGACGATACGCTACTAGCTATCAGCTTTAGCGGCGAGAGCGAGGAGCTAACCAAAATCCTGCCTCACGTGCAGCGTTTTGGCGTGCCGATAGTTGCGATGGCGAGGGATAAATTTAGCACGCTGGGCAAATTTAGCGACGCCTTTGTGAAGCTTGACGTTAGTAAGGAGGCCTGCCCGCTGGACGCTGCGCCGACCAGCTCGACGACGCTAACGTTAGCCTTAGGCGATGCGTTAGCCGTTTGTTTGATGAAAAAGCGCGGATTTAAAAAAGAGGATTTTGCAAATTTTCATCCAGGCGGAAGCCTCGGCAAGAGGCTATTTTTAAAGGTAAAAGACGTGATGAGAAGCGAAAATTTGCCGATAGTTCGCTGGAATGCGAGCCTAAAGCAGGCGATCGATACTATGACGCACGGCAAACTCGGCACCGTTCTCATCGTGGATAAAGACGGAGTTTTGGACGCTATTTTAAGCGACGGAGACCTTAGGCGCGCGCTGATGAGAGAGGACTTTGATCTAAACGACGCTGCGATCAAATACGCGACGCTAAAGCCAAAAGAGCTAAATGATAAAGAGATGTTAGCGATAGATGCGTTAGCGCTCATCGAGCGGTACAAGATCCAGCTACTAGCCGTCGTAGAAAACGGCGTTCCGGTCGGTGTTTTACACATACACGACCTTGCAAATTTAGGACTATAAAATGCAAAAAAGCAGACTAAACAAATTTATATCGCATAACACGAGTTATTCGCGTAGAGAGGCCGACGAGCTCATAAAACAGGGCAAAGTTAGCGTAAACGGCCGCGTCGTTAGCGAGCTAGCCACTAGCGTTAGCGATGAGGATAAAGTAAAGATAAACGGCCGCATAGTAAGGCTAAAAAAAGAATTTACCGTGATCGTTTATCACAAACAAAAAGGCGAACTCGTTAGTAAAAAAGACGACCGCGGACGCAAAACGATCTATGATAGTTTGGACCGACAGTTTGCTAAATTTGTTAGTATCGGGCGACTTGACTACGCTAGCGAGGGACTACTTTTACTAACGGACGCTCCGGCGATCGCAACTGCGCTAATGAACAGCGACGTAGAGCGCGAATACTATCTAAAGGTAAAAGGCGAGATAACGCCCGAGGTGATAACGGCGATGAACGAGGGCTTTTTCGCTGCGGACGCTACTAAGGGCGCGCATGCTAAAACCGCGATAAAATCAATGGAATTTAAGCCCTTTTTGGACTATAAAATTTTTGGCTCGAGCGGCGGTTTTACGAAACTAAAAGTCGTGATAAACGAGGGACAAAACCGCGAACTACGCCGATTTTTCGGATATTTTGACCTTGAGGTGATGGATCTAAAACGCGTTAGTTTCGGCCGCGTCGATCTTGGCATGCTAAAGCCTGGTAAATGGCGATACTTTGAAAACGGTGAATACGAAGCGCTCAGAGATTTTCTAAAGGTAAATAACGTTAGGTACTAACCTTTTGTAAGGCGGTTTGCTGCTAGTTATATAACACAGCTAAAATTAGCCGTGTTATATTCTGTGGTACCATAAAATCACTTGTTCATGAACATCGTTTCTTGAAAAATAACGTTAGCGATATATGGAAACATCTGAAACGCTTTAAAATTATTTATAAAAATTGGCGATACGTGCAAAATTTAGCTAGCAAATATAAAATTGTAATCTTCGCCATAACCGGCCATCTTTCTTGTAGCGGTAAAATATTCGTCAAATTTCATACAATAGATTGATTGTTAAGTATTTGCGGCGCGTAGCAACTGCCCCCTTAACATAGTTAAAACCGCAAGCGGCAAATAACGCTCAAATTTAACCATTTTTACTTTGGAGAGGCAATTTGCTTCTTGGAGAATAAAATGGCCAAGCGGGCTTCAAAGGCTAAATTTTATTCTCCGAAAGCAAGATAAAAATGAGCGGATTTATCAGCGTTTCGCCACGGGCGGCATAGAGCATGACGTCCTCGAAATAGTTATCGTTAATGCCGTAAACGTGGTATTCGTACGCGCCGATGCCGTATCCCATCGGAGTGATGTCCACGCGCGAGTACCAGGCGTTTTTAGCCAGGATGTAGCGGCTGGTGTCTTGCGAATAGACCCACAGCACGACGTCGTCTTTATTTTTTTGCCGCATGAGCCACGTAAACGAGTTTGAGATGTCGTAGAAAAAGTACGTATCGCCGTTTGGCATCACCGCCTGAGCCGTGTTGTTTAGGTCGCTGATGAGCACCTTGCTTTCAAAGCAGAGGTATTTGTTTAGCTCGATTTCTAGCGGCTTTTTTTCTACGTTGCCGTGGCGAACGACGATCTTGCCCTCGCTAGTATCCACGGAAAACGCGAGCAGCGCCACCACGCCGATGAGTAGCACGGCGGCGAAAATTTGCTTTATCATAATAAAACTCCTCGCAAAAGGTAGTATTTAGCGACGAAAAAGCTGCAAACAAGAGCATTTACGATCAGCCAAAAAGAGGAAATTTTGAGCAAATGCTCGTAAGGTTTTTTCACGATTAGCTCGACCAAAAACGCCGCGATACCGTAGAAAATGCCCAAAAACAGCGAGCCCCAGATGAGGTAGCCGACGTAAAAATACTCGCCCTTTAGCATGCAGTACGGGCATTTGTGATTTGGTTGCTCGTAGACGTAAAGCCCGAAAAAATAGGTAATCGCGTAGTATGCGATAAATAAAAACAGCAGGTTGCAAACAAAGCTCGCCATCGTCTGTTTGAGTAAATTTAGCGTCAAAATGACCGCAAAAATGGCGTAGTAAAATATGACCAAATTTAACTTCGTGTAGCCAAACGGTAGCTTTGGCGCCTGAAACACGACCGAGCAGCAAAAGACGGGCACTTTTAAAGGCACGTTGCTAAAAAATAGAATCTCGGCGGCAAATTCGATCAAAACGGCGATAAAAAGTATGGTAAAAATGACGTATTTTCGCTTTAAATACGGAAAATTCGTCGCCTTTAAATCAAGCGAATTTATGATGAGCCACAGCCCAAAGCCAAAGATGAGTAGTAGTTTTAGTAGTAACAAAATGCCGCCAAATTGATTTGAGCCGATGACGCCGGCAGAGCACATGGCGCCCGGCACCACGTCTGCTAGCTCGTTTAGAGATAGCGCGAAAAATACGAACAAAACGATCTTGCAAACTACGGCGAAAAACAAAATCGTATTTACGAGGTAGTTGCGTTTTTCGAGGTCGTATTGTAAATTTGACGTCGAGTTAAAGTCCCACAGGCGCATGATGCGCACGACGAAATACTGCGAAATGCCCATTAGCACGATGATGATAAGCTCGATCAGCAAAAACGCGATGACCTCGTCGGATAAAAATACGCTCACAGCATCTCTCCGTCTTGCATCCTCACGTAGCCGTCCACGAAGTCCAGATCGTCAAATAAAATATCGTGCGTGGCGACTACGACGGTCTTTTTTAGCTCTTTAAATTTTTTCAGCATTTCGATAAAGATGAGCGAGTTTTGCTTGTCCAAATTTGCCGTCGGCTCGTCGGCTAGTATGACGCTAGGATCCATCGCTAGCGCCCTTGCTATCGCACATCTCTGCTTCTCGCCGCCGCTTAGCTTTGAGATGATTTGATCTTTTTTGTGCGCGATGTTGGCGAGATTTAGCGCGCGATCGATTTGCGAATTTAGCTCGGCTTTTTTAAGACTTGTTAGGCTTAGCGGCGCTAGAACGTTTTGATAGACGCTAAGGCCCTCGATCAGGTTAAATGACTGAAATATAAACCCGACCTCGCTATGTCTAAAATTTGAGCTCATGATGTCTGGTAGTTTTGAGACGTTGCGACCGTTGATTAGCGCTTCGCCGCTACTTGGCTTGCTAAGTGCGCCTAGTATGCCTAGCAGCGTACTTTTGCCGCTACCGCTGACGCCTTTTAGGATGACTAGATCGCCGCTTTTTACCGTCAAATTTATATTTTTCAGCGCGTGAAATTCGTTTGGTTTGTTTTGATTGTAAATTTTACAGAGATTTTTTACTTCTATCGCGTTCATTTTACCGCCTCGCTCATGTCGCTAACGGCTATGCGCCACGACGGGATGATGACGAATGCCAAAAACGGAATCACGCTAAAAACAAAGATCAAAAACAGCATGTTAAAGTCGATGATCGGCGTAAAATCCGTAAAATTCGCCACCTCGCTGCCTAAAAATATATCGCGTAAAAACGGCGCGCCGAATAAAAACACGTAGA
>NZ_CALIII010000412.1 GCF_938018145.1 uncultured Campylobacter sp. | reverse complement strand
TAGGCACGCTGCCGTTGCCGTCCGAGCTCATCGTTAGGCGCTCTAAATTTAGCCCTTTATCAAGCCCGTAGGCGATGGCTTCGTGAAGCGGCATAAACTGGCTTCCGCCGCTCGTGATGTCGATGTAGCCGCCCATTTTTTGAAATTTGATCGCCTCGTCAAAGAGCTCCTTCGTCCGCGCGCAGTGCGTCGGCGAAAAGTAATTAACCGGGAACGAATAGTCCTTGATCACGCTAAAAATCAGGTCAAATTTATCCGCGAGCCCGCCCATATGCATGTGCAGCACGCCGCCTTTTTTCGAGATCATGCCGCCGATGCGGATCTGCGTCAGGGTCTTGATGAGCTCCTGAGAGGTCGGGTAGCTGCCGCGGTTGTCGCTCATCGCGATCTTACAGCCGATGACCTTGTCGATGAGCACCAGATCGCGCGTGACGGAGCCCGTAAATGTGACGCTAGGCAGCGCGTAAGAGCCAGTGTGGATGAAGGTCGATATGCCCTCGTATTCAAGCGCCTTGGCCTTTGAGTAGAGATTTTCCAGGCTCCTAGTACACCCGTCGGTACCCAGCGTGCCTACGACCGTCGTCGTGCCGTAGCGGATGATTTGCGATAGCGTTATTTCGGGCGTGCGCGAATGATAACCCGCCTCCCCGCCGCCGCCCGTGATGTGCACGTGCTGATCGATGAGCCCGGGCGCTAAAATTTTGCCCTCTAGGTCGTAAACCTCAAGACCCTCGATACGAAAATCAAGCCCCTTAGAAACGGCTAAAATTTTACCTCCGCCGAGCAAAACGTCGCTCCTGCCGACGTGCTCGGGCGCGTATAGATCGGCATTTTTAAGTAACAGCATATTTTCTCCTTTGCTTTGGGTTTTTGATTGTAAATTTTACGTTTTTTAGCTTTCTTGACTGCGATGTCACGCCGTCATTTTACATCAAATTTGATAAAAAGCAGATATTTCGGCTTTGGTTGGAGAGGCGGTAGTTTAAACGATACTTGAGTTTTATTTTTGTAGATTTAGCTGGAGATCAAATTTAGCCGACTATCCGCTTAGTTGCACGCTTTCTTCTATCTTCATTAGCCCCGTAAATACGCGCTCTACGGCCTCTTTTTGCTCGCTAGAGATTTCGATCTTTTTCTCGTTTAAAAGCAAATTTACGAGCTCCTCGTTTTGCAGCGTCTGGACGTCAAATTTTCTCGCATTTGCGGCGATTTTTGCCGCGAGAGGATTTTTTGATTTAAAATTTTCG
>NZ_CALIII010000411.1 GCF_938018145.1 uncultured Campylobacter sp. | reverse complement strand
GTGCGCATGCCGCCGGTGCCAAATTTACTGCCCTCCGCGCCCGCAGCCGCTCTAATGCTATCATCTAAATTTTCGACCAAATTTATAAATTTAGCGTCCGCAAAAACGCTTGGATTTTTATCGTATAGCCCGTCGATATCGGTCAAAATCACGAGCAAATCAGCTTCGATTAGCCCCGCAACCAGCGCGCTTAGCGTGTCGTTATCGCCCACTTTCACGCCCTTGATACCCTCGCCCACGACGGGATCGTTTTCATTGATGACGGGGATGATTTTTTTAGCGAGCAAGGAGCGCAGGACGCTGCGCATATTTAGGTAGCGGCGGCGGTCGCTAAAGTCGTCCTTGGTTAGCAGTAGCTGCGCGATCGTCTTGCCGTGCGCCCAAAATAAAATTTGATAAAGATGGATGAGCGAGACCTGCCCGATGGCGGCCAGAGCTTGCTTTTCGACGATGGATTTTGGCTTGTGCGCGAGCTTCATCTGCCCCATGCCCGCACCCACGGCGCCCGAGGTTACGAAGACCACTTCGGCGTTTTCGTTTAGCTCGCTCAAATTTGCCACGATTTGCTTGATTTTGTCCTCGTTTAGCGAACCGTCCGCGTTTGCCAGCGTTGAGGTGCCGATTTTTACGACGATGCGTTTTACGCCGCCTAGAAGCTCTTTTCTGTCCATTTTACCGCTCCGAAATTTTTGAAAATTATACCCAAAACGGCTTATTTTAAATTTTAGCTTTATAGCGCGGCGATGGAGCGAAATTTAGGTAAATTTAATCAGGCGGCGCGGAGGTCAAGATCGCTTCTCCGCTTGAGCGAGTCGCTACGATCGACGACGGCTTTGTCGAGAGCGTCATGACGCATCTTGGCGTCATCGACAAAGTAAAACTCATCGGCTCGTGGTCTATGAAGCGAGACTACAAATACGACTTCACCACCAAAGCGGGCGAAAACTATACCCTTCGCGGATGGAACGTCATGAAGTATCTGCATCCGTGGCTAAATGACCTGCCTTGCGTAAATTCTCCGCAAGGAAACGTCATAAATTTTGAAGCTCTAGCAAACGAAAATCCGCAGCTAGTGATCCTTCGTATCGGAGACTGCACGCTGCGCGGCTCAAATAAAGACGCGGTAGAAAAAACGATCGCTACTATCGAGGCGCTAGGGATACCTCTTGCCGTGATCTATGCTCCAAGAGGCGCTGAAATCGCAACCATGCAAGAGGAGATGCGAGTGCTCGGAGAGATATTCGGGCAAAAGGACAAGGCTCTAAAGCTCTTTGAATACCTCGATAAAACCCAAAAACTCGTGCAGGAGCGCACGGCAAATTTAAAAGAGGATCAAAAGGTCAGCATGCTCTACATGGGGCTTAATCCAAACATCCGCAAAAACGGCGGCGTGGCGAGCGCTTACGGCGTAAATACCCCAGAATCCTTCATCATCGAAAATATCGCGGGCGCTAAAAACGCATTTAGAGGCGACGGCTCAAACGTGATCTTAAGCACCGAGCAGCTCTACGCGATAGATCCCGACGTCATCGTGCTGCCGACCTCAAACGGCTACCATCCCGCGAGCGAGCTTTTAAATTCGGCAGATTTTGAAAAACTAGAGGAGCTAAAAGCGATCAAAAACAAGCGCGTTTACGCCATGCCGTGGTCGCCGATGAACTGCGCGCGCCGCGTGGAGTATCCGATAGATATCCTAATAATCGCAAAAGCGGCCTATCCGCAGCTCTTTTCGGACATCAAGGTTCATAAATTCGTCATCGATTTTTACAAAGACGTTTACGGCGTGAGCGAGGAGCAGGCAAAGGCGCTTAGAAGCGAGCAAATTTTAGACTGGACGGTAGAGAATGACTTTTAAGCCCGGCGCTTTTAAGTCAAATTTACTATTTTTATTCGTTCTTTTGGGCGCGCTTTTGGTTTGTATGATCGCGGCACTCATGCTCGGGGATTATAAAATTTCGATCGCTAAAATTTTAGACGTTTTAAATTTGAAAATTTTTGACATCCTCGCCGCAGGCATCTCTAAGATGGATCAAACCGTCATCTTTGAAATCAGAATGCCTAGAATTTTAACCGCCGTGATAGTGGGCTTCGCGCTTTCAAACGCGGGCGCGATATATCAGGCCTGCTTTAAAAACCCGCTCGTAGAGCCCTTTATACTCGGAGCGAGCTCGCGCGCGGCCCTGGGTGCGGCGCTAGCGATACTGTTTTCAGGCATATTTTTTAATATCGCTTTAAGTGCGTTTGCATTTTCGTTTTTTGCGGTATTTTTGTCCTACACGCTCGCAAAAAACGGCGGCATAGTGCCCGTGGTGGGGCTTATCCTATCGGGCGTCATCGTAAGCTCGATATTTTCGGCGTGCGTATCGATCGTAAAATACGTAAGCGAGGACGCGCAGCTAAGAGAGATCACATTTTGGATGATGGGCGGGCTGTACTACTCCAAATGGCAAAGCCTAGGCGAGATCGCCTCGGTCACGGGAGTTTGCTTTTTGGCGCTTTGCACGCTTGCGTGGAAGTTAAATTTGCTAAGTCTAGGCGACGATCAGGCAAGAAGCCTCGGCATAAATCCCGAAAAATACAAGCTTATCTTTATAACGATCGCTACTTTGATGACCGCAGTGTGCGTGGCAAACGTGGGCATCATCGCGTGGATAGGGCTCATCATGCCTCACGTCGCGCGCCTCATAAGTGGACCTGATAACAGATGGGTGCTGCCGCTATCGGGGCTCATAGGAGCGCTCTATCTGCTCGTATGCGACACGCTCGCGCGCACGGTAGCGATGGCCGAGATTCCCGTGGGCATCATAACCTCTTTGGTGGGCGCGCCCTTTCTCATCGCGCTTTTAAGAAGCAAGGCAAAGGAGCTGCTAAAATGATACTGCAAACGAAAAATTTATCCTTTAGCTACGGGGGATTCGGGCTAGAAGACGTAAGCATCGAGATCAAAAGAGGCAGCATATGCGGGCTTTTGGGCACTAACGGCAGCGGCAAGAGCACGTTTTTTAACTGCTGTATGAAATTTTTGCATATCAAAGGCGGCGAAATTTATGTGGGTTCGCAAAACACGAAGCACAAAAGCCCCGCATGGATGGCTAAAAACATAGCCTACGTCGCGCAGCACACCGAGCTGCATTTTCCGTTTTTCGTAAGGGATATCGTCCTGATGGGGCGCTCCACGCACGTAAAGAGCCTATTTGGCTTTAGTAAAGAGGACAAAAGGGCGGTGAGCGAGGCGATGGAGTTTATCGGTATCTCGCATCTAGCCGATAAAAAGATGAACGAGCTTAGCGGCGGGCAGCGGCAGCTAGTTTTTATCGCTAGAGCGCTCGCGCAGGATACGCCGCTGATACTACTTGACGAGCCGACGTCCGCGCTTGATTTTAAAAACCAGATCACGCTTTGGAAAATTTTAAAAAAGATCGCTGCGGGCGGCAAGACGATCGTCATCTGCACGCACGAGCCAAACCACATCCTTTGGTTTTGCGACGAAGTGATAGTCTTCCGTGACGGGCGGATCGTCTCAAAAGGCAGCGTCGCGCAGGTTTTAAACGACGAGCTGCTGGCTAAAATTTACGGCGACGTCTGCACCTTTGAAAGGCTCGCGCAAAAAGAGGTGATCCTGCCTAAGCTCTAGCTACTCCTCCAAACTATACCCGATACTGCGCACGGTTTTTATTAGCTCAAAAGGTAGCTTCGCGCGTAGCTGACGCACGAGCGAGCGCAGGCGATCGGACGAGACGTTTTCGTCCTTATAGATACTCCACTCAAGCTCCTGGATCGTTACTACGTGCGGGGCGTTTTTGGCCAAAATTTCTAAAAACAATCCCTCTTTTTTGCCTAGCATTATATTTGTGCCGTTTATGTGCAGAGTGAGGCTGTTTTTGTCGTATATAGCGCCGTTTTTTAGCTCAAATTTGCTTCCGAGCAAAATTCGGCAGTTTCTAAACACGCGAAACAAAAACTCCTCCGGCAAAAAAGGCTTAACCATAAAATCGTCGTACTTGGCGTAGTAAATTTTCTTATAAAGCGCGGGGATAGCCTTGTCTACAAGGATCATAACGGGAGTTAGGCTCCCGTTATCTCGCAGAAATTTGACCGAGTCGAAATTTGCCAGATCCTTCGTCTTTACGTCGATGACGTAAAAGATGTAGCGGTTGCCGCTATAGTAATCCTCTTTTAGCTCGCTTAAATTTTCAAAACGAACTATGCGGATGTTAAAGCGGTAAAGCGCGGCGTTGAGGTTTAGCTGCATCTGCACGTCGTCGCTAACAAGCAAAATTTTCTTCATTTTAGCCTACTTTTTGGTGACGTTATCCTCTTTGTTATCTACCTTCGGCCCCACATAATCCTCCCCAAAATAAGCCTTCTTTATCTCTTCTTTTTTGATTGCGGCTTTCTTTTCGTAGATTTTGTATTCAGGCTTCCAGTAGTTTAGCATATTGTTTAGCCCGCTGTGGCCTACCTCGGCGTGACAGCTAGCGCAGGTTAGTTGCTTATCGGTATTTAGCAAGCTTTGATAGTGAGCGTGCATCTTTTGAGCCTGGGCTGAGGTTAGCTTATTATCTACCAAATTCGTATGGCAGCTAACGCAACCGTTATCAAATACGAAGTGCTCTCTTTTCTCTCT
>NZ_CALIII010000410.1 GCF_938018145.1 uncultured Campylobacter sp. | reverse complement strand
GACTTTTTGGCGGCCAGCAAAACGGCTCGTCATTTTTAAACGACTTAAGCGAGGGCAAGAGCTGCCGCACGATCCTTTTGCACGCCCTAAACGCGCCAAGCATCGATCTTTAAGGCGCATGAAATTTAGCCGCGAGCGCGCCGCTTTAGCTCGCGATTATCGGAGCGCGAAACCCGCATGCGATACGTTGCGAGCTTTAAATTTAAAACTCGCCGCAAATTTAAAATTTTACCGCGCGATCGCGGTAAAATTTCATGCAGGCAAAATTTCAAAAATTATAAAATTTCAAGAAATTCTTTAAAGATATATTTGCTCTCGGTAGGCCCTGCGCTGGCTTCGGGATGGTGCTGCACCGAAAATACGGGATACTCCCTGTAGCGCACGCCCTCGATCGTGCCGTCGAAAAGATTTCTATGCGTGATCTCGGCGACCTGCGCGATCTCCTCGGGGACATTATAGTTGTGATTTTGCGCCGTTATCTCGACTGCTTTGGTTTGCAAATTTAAAACCGGGTGATTTGCGCCGTGCTGACCGAATTTTAGCTTGTACGTCTCAAAGCCAAACGCGTTGCTAAGCAGCTGATGGCCGAGGCAAATACCAAAAATCGGTACTCGCGCTTCGATCAGCTTTTTTATCTGCGCGATCTCGTTTTTCAGGGCCTTTGGCTCGCCCGGGCCGTTTGAGAGAAACACGCCGTTTATCTCGCCGCTTTTAAATTTAGCGATGAGCTCCTCTGCTTGCACGTCGTGCGGGTAAATTTGCGTCTCAAGGCCGGTTTCGCAAAGCTCGTTTAGGATGTTTCGCTTCACGCCGTAGTCGATGACGGCGATCTTTTTGCCGTTTGATTTTAGCGCAGAGTAGGCTTTGCTCGCGTGATCCCAAGCGCCCTTTTCGTGAGCGTAAATTTGCTCCGTGCTTACCTTTGCTACATAGTTTATCTCTGAGATTTTAGGCGAGTTTTCCAGAAGCTTTTTTAGCTCTTTTTCGTCTGAAATTTCAGTCGAGATAACTGCGTGAAGCGCGCCGTTATCGCGCAGCATCTTGGTTAAAAATCTCGTGTCGATATCGTAAACGCCGAATTTACATTGCTCTTTGAAAAATTCTTCCAAGCTTTTTTGCGAGCGGAAATTTGACGCGGTAGGATTAAAATCCCTCATCAAAACGCCGCTAGCGTGGATTTTCGCGCTCTCCATATCGTCTTCGTTTACGCCCACTATGCCGATCTCAGGCATGGTAAAAACAATAAACTGCCCGGCGTAGCTAGGATCGCTCATGATCTCTTGATAGCCAGTTAGGCTCGTATTAAAGACCATTTCGCCGCTAGCCGTACCGCTCGCGCCAAAGGCCTTAGCCTGCAAAAAAACGCCGTTTTCAAGGTAGATATAAGCTCTCACAGCATGCCTCGTTTTCTTAGCTCGTCCTCGTAGAGCCGCTCAAATACGATGTCGTACTCCTCGGTGCCGGGGATCAGCTTGCGCTTGTAGCCGTCGATCTTGTCGATGACCACGTCTTGTAAAATTTCATACGTTTTTAGATACTCTTCGATCGAGCCATAGATGATGTTTTTAATGCGGTTTTCAGAGACCGTGTAGTCGATGAGTCCCTTTTTCCAAGCGCTTTCTAGCACTAGGTGGGCAACGTTGCTAAAGCGGTCTTCGTACGTAAGTATCACGCCGTACTCTTTAGCCAGCTTCTTTTTTACGAGCCAAAACATATTTTTTCTATCGACTTGCATGCTCTCCATATCGTCTTCGTTCTCGGCAAGCACCTCGTTTACGCGCTCTTCAAGAGCCTTTTCTTTTTGCAAATCGTTATCTAAAATTTCTTTCGCGCATGCCGCTACGGGCTCTACTCCGCGCGTTAAATTTACGAATCCGGACTTTAATAAATCAATAGCGATTTTGTGCGCGATGTAGGGTGTGTGTGGGAGTTTTATACGCATTTTTACCTCTCTTTTTGGGCTTGATTTTAACCAAAATTTGGTAAGAAATACCTAAAATCTCACGGAGTTTTTTGTTTTGAAGGGCGTTTGTTTTAAGTAAAATTTGAAGCTAAATTTGACGCGCGGATAAAAATGCTTTTAAGACTGGGCGCTAGTTAAATTTAGGCTTTAGCGTTAAATTTGACCGCAGTAAATTTGAGGTCAAATTTAGACGCAAACCGAGATAAATTTAGAGCGTTATAGCCCCAAATTTACAAATTTAGCAGATTTCCCGCCGGGCCGTCCGGAGATGTCGGAGAGACTTCCTGCGTTACGTTTTTTTCGGCTTTTATAAATGGCGGGCCTTGCTTGATTAAAAGCGTGATTTCAGACGCCGCGGTAGGCTCCATTTTTGCCATTATCGCGGAGATTTTTTTAGGGCTTAGCGAGTACATGATGCTAGCCGCATCCGCCCTATCCATCGCGCTTAGCACGTCGGCGGCGGCTTGGTCCTTCATCTTGCCGTAAGCCTCGCCGACCTTGTCGCTAGTCATCGCTTTTAGCTCTTTTACGATTTCCTCGTTTTTCTTTAGTAGCTGCTCGGTTTGCTTTTTTTCCTCTTGCGCGCGGGCTAGAGTCGCGTTTATCTCGGCCTCTTTGACGGCTAGCTTGGCGTTTCGCTCCTCAAAAAGCGCCGCCGAACTCGCTCTAAAAGCCTCCAAACTCTGCCTTGCTTCGTCTATTTTGGCGAGCTCTCTTTTTAGCTCGTCTTTTCTGGTTTCAAATATCGAAACGCAGTCCACCGGGATCTTAAAGCCGCTTTGGCTCGCGCTTTGAGCGTTTACGTCGTTTGCGCCCCAAACGCATAAATTTAAAGTTAGTAAAATCAAAATTTTTTTCAAGCTTTCGCCTCTTTTTGCCTAGTAAAATTCATCGTCGCAAACTCGTCCAGAGCCGCCGCTTCGGCCTTTTTTATCTTTTCTATTTGCGCGCTAAAGTCCTGCGTTTGCAGGTATTTCATCTTTTCGTACTCCAAATTTGCCGCCTTGTGCTGTCGCTCGAGGTGCGCGATGTTTTTTTTCATTAGCTCGAGCCGCTCGGTTAGCAGATTCTTTTCTCGCCGCATCGCGCCCAGAAGCTCCAGCGATCCGCGCAGATCGGCCGCAGAGCCGCTAGAGGGCATTTCAAATTTTGAAATTTGCTCGGCGGCCTGCGCTATGAAACCCTCTATCATCGCCGCTTCGTTTCTGGTTCTTGCTAAATTTAGCTCGATTTTGTCTAAATTTCGCTTTTTTATATTTACGATTTGCGTAAATTTGCTTTTCATCTTAGCGAACTATCGTGTCTTCGCGCTCCGGGCTCGTGGAAACGATGCCGACCTTTACGCCCGTGATCTCCTCGATGCGCTTGATAAAGGCTATTGCATTTGTAGGAAGATCCTCAAATTTACGCGCCCCTTCTACCTTATCCCAGCCCTCAAGCTCCTCGTAGACCGGTTTTACGTCCTCTAAGTCGCTTGGGAAATACTCGATTATCTTGCCGTTTTTCTCGTAGGCTTTGCAGATTTTTACCTTTTTAAAGCCGTCTAAAACGTCAAGCTTCATCAGCGCAAATTTATCCACGCCGTCAAGTCTAGCCGCATATCTCACGCCTACTGCGTCAAACCAGCCCGTGCGGCGCGGTCTGCCCGTCGTTGCGCCGTATTCGCGTCCGATATCGCGTATCTTTTCGCCGTCCTCACCCATATCTTCGGTCGGAAATGCGCCGTTGCCAACGCGCGTGGTGTATGCTTTGATGATGCCGATCACCTCGCCGACGTTTTTAGGGCTTAGCCCGATACCGCTGCAGCTGCCTGCGGTTACGGTGTTTGAGCTAGTTACGAAAGGATAGGTGCCGTGATCGATGTCTAGCAGCGTGCCCTGCGCGCCTTCTAGCAAGATTTTCTTATCCGCGTCTATCGCTTCCCACACCATGTGCGTGGTGTCAACGATAAATTTACCCAGCGCCGCCTCGTAGCTCTTTAGCTCGCCCAAAAGCTCCTCGCGAGCAGGCGCTTTGACGCCCAAAACGTCTAAAAACGCTTTATTTGCCGCAAAATCGGCCAAAATCGCGTCGCAAAGCTTTTCGGGATTTTTTAGCTCTCCGACTCGGTGTCCGCTACGGCTGATTTTGTCGCTATACGCAGGCCCTATGCCCTTGCCCGTCGTGCCGATAGCGTGCGCGCCTTTGGCCTTTTCTTTAGCCTGGTCTATTTGCGCGTGATAAGGCAAATTTAAATGCGCCTTGTCGCTGATAAACAGCCGTCCCGAAACGTCTCCAAACTGCTTTAACTCTTCGATTATCGCGGCCGGGCAGAGTACGACGCCGTTACCGATGATGTTGATTATATTTTTATGAAGTATGCCTGAGGGAACCTGATGTAGCGCGATTTTCTTGCCCTCTACGACGATCGTGTGACCCGCATTGTGTCCGCCTTGACACCTGCACACCATATCGTAGCCGCCGCTTAGCAGATCTACGATCTTGCCCTTGCCTTCGTCTCCCCACTGCACGCCCACTATCACGTCAGCCTTGCTCATACTCTCTCCTTTTGATCTAAATTTTCGATTAACGCGTCGGTATATACGCCAAAGCCGCTACTTTTGATACCCTCTATCTCGTAGTTGCCGCCGCCACTTAGCACGGCGTTGCCGCCTAAAAATCTAAAAAACAGCTTACCATAATACCGCATCTTTGAATAATATAACGGAACAATTCTTAAATTTTCATATTTTACCGCCTGCGCCAGCTCTTTTATCTCAAGCAGTGCGGTTTTTATCTCGTCCGGCACTATCGGCAAAATCTCGTCGATGCCCTCGACCGTATTTACGAAGGCCAGCCTTTTTAGCCACTCCTCGTTTTGGTTTAGGATTTTTTCGATCTCGCCGTGCTCAAATATCGAAATAGGTAAATTTAGCAGCCTGCACACGATCTGCGGGATCGCGATGTGGCTGATTTGCAGCACGGGCGCGAGGTCAAAGGACTCAAAAAGCTCCTTTGCGATCTTGACGCTAGTAGCCAGATCGCTCTCGCCGATTAGCTCGGCGCCGATTTGATAGATTTCGGTGCTCGGATACTTAAAAACCGGCTGGATATAAAACCAGCGTTTAGGCTCGGTGTCTTTTAGGCGTCTAAGCACGATGCGAACGACGTCCACGGTGCTATCGGCGCGCAGGCTGATTTGGTGATTTTCGTGATCGCTAAAGCGCACCAGAGCCGTCGGCTGCACGCTTAGGTGCTGATGATACGAGAAAAAGGGTGTCACGATCTCGTGAAATCCGTTTTTTTCCAAAATTTCGCTCGCCGCGCGCTCGATCTTTCTTTTTAGTTTCGCGCTTTGTCCGAAATACAGCCTCGTGCCGCTCGGTATCTCGTGTTCGTAAACGTTCGCGTCAAATTCGCTCACTCTTGCTCCTTTGCTTTTGATTCGTCCGTGTTTGCCTCCGGCTCTCTCCACGGCAACTCGTGAAACGCCGCCACGAAGTAGTTAGGCTTTGAGCCGCTATAAACGGTCGCTATGTCAAGCTGCTCGAGGTAAATTTCGCCGTTTTTGCGCTTGTTGTAGATTTCGCTGCTATAAAAACCCTTCGTTAGCAGGCTTTGCCACATATTTTCATAAAATTTAGCGCCTTGGATACCAGATTTTAGCAAATTTGACGGTTTGCCTATAACCTCGCTTTTTTCATAGCCCGTTATCTTACAAAATGCCTCATTGGCATCTAAATATACGCCGTCTAGCCCGACTACTGCGACGGCTTCTTGCGCGTTTGCAAATAGGCTTAAAATCGTATTTTTATATGCGCCCTCTTTGTCGTCGTTTAGTCGCGCTATCTCCATGCCGGTTTTTGCGGTCAAATTTGCCGCTAGCTTGCTCTCGATAAAATACCCGATCACCTCGTCCACGGTTCTGCCGTCTTTTGAGATAAATTTGATAAATACGCTGCAGTTTATGACCTCTAAATTTTTCCTTATCAGCCTGCAAGACTGCAGCGACTCGTTCTCTTTTTTGAGCGAAGCTGCGTTAAATAGGCTAAATTTGATATTAAATTCATTCGCGAGCCTATCTCGGTCTTCTGGATGGATGATGTTTTTAAACTCGAATTCGTTTGAGAGTATTTCGCTTTTTTTGTATCCCAGCGCGCGCTCGATATTGTCAGAAACGCTTGATATATCGCCTATAAAGCGGTCCTTCCAAACCACGCTAAATAGCGGCGAGTGCGCGTCTATCTCGCTTTGCTTTTGCGCGTTTTTCTTTAGAGTGTTGCTCTTTGTAACATCCTTTACGACGCAAAAGCCGATCTTTTCGCCGCCGGGTAACTCGTAGTTTTGCTTGTAGATGCGCACCTGTTTTATCTCGCCGCCCGCGGCAAAATGGTTCGTTTCGTAAATTTCGCCTTCGTCTTCTTGCAGCGTTTTCATATCGGTCAAATTTGACGCGTTTAGCTCGGCTAAATTTTTGCTTTTTATCGCCTCCTCGCTAAATCCGTAAAACTCGCACGCTCTCGCGCTTGCTTCGACGATCCTGCCGCTTTTTGCGTCGATTAGTAGCAAGATAAAAGGTCCTTTTTCAAACAAAAATCCAAATTTGTGCGAGTACTCCTCAAATTTCGCCTTTTTCTCGCCGAAATCTCCGTAAAATTTGACGATCTCGTCCGAGATTTGATCAAATTCTTCTACCGAGCCGAATTTTGCGTAGGTCTTGATCTCCTCGCCGTCGCCGGCTTTTGCGACTAAATTTTTGATAGATAAAACTGGCTTTATAACGGAGTTTTTGACGAATTTGACGTAACGAATCGTAAAGATAGCGCCCACGGCCAAAAATGCGACGCAGATTAGTAAAAATATTAAATTTTCTTTTACGAATTTACCCATAGAATAGCTTGAAACCACGGCTAAACCGATCCCGGAAACTCTTTGGATATAATAAATCTCGCTATTTAGCGAGCCTAAATTTGCAAATTTTACTTCGTCGCTGTCTAGATAATCCACGTCCACGTCGTAAAGATCAAAGATGTTTTTGCGCTCTAAAACTAGCTCGGGGTTTTGGTGAAATACGATTCTGCCGCTTTTATCTATCGCGAACGAATTTACGCCGATCCTCTCGTATCCGCGCGCAAACTCCTCGTAAATCGCCGTAAAGCGTATGAGCGTAGCCACCATTTTGCCGTTTTTCATCTTTTTTGCGACGAGTCTTGTTGGTACGTCGCTTTTATCAAACATAAACTCTGATCTTAAAATTTTATCCTCAGGCTCGTTTTCCCAAGGCTTTGATAGGAAAAAGGCGGAGTACGTATCGCGCAAATTTTCATCGCTGACAAACTCTATCTCGCCGCGTTCGTTTACGACGAAAAAGGCCATGTATTCGTTATTGTTTTTTACGGCAAAGTCGAAAATAACGTTTGCGTCAAATTCGGGCGCATCGATGTAGATTTCGATGAGCCTTAGCTCGTTATTTATGATTGAGGCGCGCTCTTTGAGGAAAATTTTAAAGTTAGAATTCGCAGCGTAAATATCCTCTTTTACGCCTTCAAATTTTAAATTTAACCCAAAGCTTGCCGCGCATATCAGAAATACGGCGGTAGCAAAAAGCACCACGTATATCCTGCCTAAAACGGCGCGTGCGAGAGGAAATTTAGAGGCGGATGAATTAGCCAAAAGAAAAACCTTAAATTAATTTAATATAAACGGCTTATTGTAGCTGAATTTTGCTTGTTTTAAGATAATAAACGTAGAAGTTTGGCGAGAGGATGAGAGAATCGAACTCCCCGCGAAGCGGTCAACCGCCCCGCCATCGGATTTGAAGTCCGCGAGCGCCACCAGATCGCTTTATCCTCCGCGTCGTTGGATGATGAGCGCGATTATAGCTAAATTTATATAAATTTTAGTTTGATTTCTATAGTATTTGGAGAAAATTTTATGGGTCGGCGATGAAAAAGCTATTTGCGCGATTTTTTTTAAAAAACATCCTCATTTTTTCGCCGATTTTTTTCCTCGGCGGTTGCCTCGAGCTCTTTACGACCGTGACGCCGCTAACTGGCATAAACGTCTATGACGCCTACCAGATCAGCAAAGACGAGCGCGGT
>NZ_CALIII010000409.1 GCF_938018145.1 uncultured Campylobacter sp. | reverse complement strand
CGCCGCCGTCTTGCGTGTTTATGTAAATTAAATTTTGTGAATTTTCTTTTACTACGCTAAAATCTACGGGTATATTTTTTAATGTTTGAGTGAGGCAGAACATCGAGTAAATATCGTTTTTATCGATCACCAGCTGATAGGCGATTTTTACGACGGCTTTTGATTCGTCTTTAAATTCTACATATATCTCGTTGCTTGCCAAAGCATATTTTTTAGGAGCCAAATTTGCCATTTCCCCAACCCAAGAAGTAGGGCCAGTAGTCAAATTTTGCTCCTTGTTATTTTGTGGTGCTTGTAGCTCCGCAAGCGCGGACTCTTTTAAATTTACGTCCGCGTACTTATACAGCAAAGCGCCACATACGCAGACGAAAATCAGCAAAAAAGCAATCGCGCCCCAGAACAAATATCGCTTCATTTACTTATGATAGCTGTTCTTTAATAATATCGCCCAAAGTAACCTTATCGTCGCTATTTATCTCGTTTAGCACCTCGCGCTCTTTTTGTCTTGCAAGGCGTCTTACGCTTAGGCGGATTCTATTTTTCTTCTCGTCGATAAAGGCTATCGCAGCTTCGATATTATCGTTTATGTTTAGGCTTTCAGCGCTTACGCTACCTAGGTCTTCTTTGCGGATGAGCGCATCGACGTTATCGCCAAGTTCTACAAATACGCCGAAATCTTTAATATCGCGAATTTTACCGGTCACGATGTCGCCTACGTTAAATTTCTTTGCATAGGCTTGTACTGGGCTTTGTTTTAGGTCTTTTTGGCTAAGAGAAATTTTTTGCTCGTTAGAGTCGATTTTGATGATTTTAACCTCAATCTCATCACCTACTTTAAACAAATCCTTGCATTTGTCGTTTCTATCCCAAGAAGCGTCTTCGTTGTGAAGTAAACCCTCAACTGCGCCGATCCTAACAAATGCTCCAAAATTCGTCACGCTAGTAACTACGCCTTTAGTAACGTCGCCTTCTTTAAATTTGGTCTTAAATTCGTCAAACGGTTTTTTGAGTAGATTTTTTAGGCTCACTCTTAGGCGGCGATCTTTTGCGTCTATCTCGATAACCTCGACGTCAAGCTCTTCGCCTTCACTGATGTGATCTTTTGGATTTTTGATATTTTTATCCCATGAAATTTCAGAAATGTGCAAAAAGCCCTCTATATCGTTGCCAAGATCGACGAATGCGCCGTAAGGCTCTATGTTGCTAACGGTTACCTTGATAGTATCGCCCACCTCAAGACCGTCTTTTATCTCTTCCCAAGGATCTGGAGTTGCAGCCTTGATAGATAGAGAAAGGTGTTTTTTCTCGTTATCGTATTTGATAACTTTTACTAAAACTTTATCACCTTCTTTGTAGATAGAGCCCGGATTTACCGGTCCTTTATAGCTTATCTCGCTGTAGTGCACGAGTCCATCCACTCCGCCTACGTCTACAAACATGCCATAGGTAGTGATTTTCTTAACCACGCCCTCTATCACGTCCGTATTTTCAGCGACTGCAGATATCGCTTCTCTTTTTTTCTTTCTATCTTCGTCAAGCAGTTTTTTTCTTGATACGATAATGCTTTGCTCGTCTTTGTCTATTTTTATGACTTTTACTTTAAACGACTTTCCTACTACCGCGTTTGCGTCTTTAAAGCCGCCTTGCGAGCGAGGCAAGAAAAACTCGATACCCTCGCTGTTTTGAGCAACAAAACCGCCTTTATTTTTACCGATTATTTTTACGTCGAATACGTCTTGATTTTCTTCGTTATATGAGTCTATATAGGCTTTTACTTTTTCTTTTCTAAGCGCTTTTTTGTGAGAAACGATAGGTTTACCGCCTCTTGAGCCGGTTATTACGACTTTTATCGTGTCGCCAGCTTTAAATTTAAGCTCTCCGTTTTCATCTTGGATCTCGGAAATATTTAAAATTCCCTCTGATTTTTTACCGACGTTTACAAAAACCTCGTCGCCTTTAATATCGACGATTATTCCGTCGCTATCTTCTTCAGTCTTTTTAAAAGACTCCTCTAACATCGCGGCAAAATCGTCGTCTTCGATACCGTCGTTTGCCTTACTAAGCTGAACTTTTTTGTTCACCGCAGCCATCTTGTTCCTTTTGTATATATTTTGCTTTTAACACAATTAGACTCAATTTTACTTAATATTAACTTATTTGTAGATTAACTTGCGAAATTTCAGGGCTAAATTTGAAATTTTGTTTAAAAAGGTAATGAGTATTTATTAAATTTGAAAGCTCTCCAGCTTATCAATCACTTTTTGGATAATCCAATCAGGCGTAGAGGCTCCAGCGCTCACTCCGCAGAGATTTTTCCCCTCAAACCATGCGCGCTCGAGTTCTAACTCATTTTCCACGAGATAGCTATCCTCGCAGGCGGTTTTTGAGATGAGATATAGCTGCTTTGTATTTGAGCTGTTTTTGCCACCGACTACAACCATCACGTCGGCTCTAACGGCTAAGTTTTTAACAGCTTCTTGGTTTTCAAAAGTAGCATTACAAATCGTATTAAAAACACGTACCTCTTTTACGCGTAGCATCAAATAATTTACGATTTGCATAAATTTTTCTACCTTGCGCGTCGTTTGACTGATGACAGCTACTTTTTGCGCTAGCTTTACGCCCTCTAGCTCGCTTTCTTCTAGCACGACGAATACCTTACCGACGGCATATGATTTCACGCCCTTTATCTCAGGATGTTTTTCATCGCCGAATATCACGATATCGTAGCCCTCTTTGCTCATTTTCTCGCAAATTTGCTGAGGCTTGGTGACAAAAGGGCACGTCGCGTCGATCACTTTTATATCGCTTTTTTTTAGCTCGGCTAGGTCGCCCTTTGTGATACCGTGCGTGCGGATTATCGCCTTTTTTTCGCCGTCGATTTCGTTTATGCCCTCAAGCGTTTTAACGTTAAAATTTTTATTTAGGCGGTTTATCTCGTCGTTGTTATGTATGATAGGGCCGATAGTTACGGCATCTTTGGCGTTTTCGGCGATTTTTATAGCGCGCTTTACGCCAAAACAAAATCCGTAACTGCTAGCAAGCTCAATCTTCAACGCTAGCTCCAAGTTGTCTTAAAATCCCGCTAAAATTCGGAAACGAAGTCGCTATAAATTCGCTCTTTTCTATAACCATTCCGCATTTTAGCCCAAGCACCGCAAAGCTCATCGCGATACGGTGATCGCCGTTACTGTCAATGATAGCGCAGTTTGCCTCGCCACCTTTTACGCTAAAGCCGTCTTCAAATTCTTCGACTTCAAGCCCGCATTTTCGTAGCCCTTGGACCATGATTGCGATGCGGTCGCTCTCTTTGACGCGAAGCTCTTTTGCGTTTCTAACGCTACTAATGCCTTTCGCGTTTGCAAATGCGATGGCGAGCGCTGGCACCTCATCGATCAGCCACGAGATATTTTCGCTCACGTCCACGGCCTTTAGCGGCGCGTACTTTATCTCGATCTCGCCA
>NZ_CALIII010000408.1 GCF_938018145.1 uncultured Campylobacter sp. | reverse complement strand
CTTTTTCAATTTTTTCCTTAAATTTAGCGCGAGCCAAATTTGGGCGGCAAAACCGCGCTGAGCTAAATTTAACCACGTTTTTAAAGACTAAAATTTAGGACGTAGTGTCGGCACGAAAAGGCGTCAAATTTATTTTGCTCACGTTTAGGCTCATTAGCTGCGCGGCATAAAACAGATGGCGTTCAAATTTAGCCAAAAATCGCTCGGCTATAAAGCCAAATTTGACCGATTTTGCGCCTTAAACGTTAAATCTAAAATGCATCACGTCGCCGTCTTGAACGACGTAGTCTTTACCCTCTAGGCGCATTTTGCCAGCCTCTTTGGCCGGGTTTTCGCCGCCGCACGCGATGTAGTCCTCGTAGCCGATGACCTCGGCTCTGATAAATCCCCGCTCAAAGTCGTTGTGGATGACGCTGGCGGCTTTTGGCGCTTTCCAGCCTTTTACGATCGTCCACGCGCGCACCTCGACGACGCCCGCAGTAAAGTAGCTGATCAAATTTAGCTTCGCAAATGCCGTTTTTATGATCTTTTCTAGACCACTCTCGTTCGTGCCTAGCGAGCTTAGAAACTCATGCGCCTCTTCGTCGCTAAGGCCTACTAGCTCCTCTTCGATCTTGGCGCAAAGCTTGATAACCTCGTGTCCCGAGCGCGCGGCAAACTCGCGAAGCGCCTGTACGTATTTATTATCCTCCGAGATGCCGTCCTCATCGACGTTTGCGCCGTAGACGACCTCTTTTGCGCTGAGTAGCCTTAGCTCTTTGTTTAAATTTATAAACGCGTCGTCGTCCTTGCCGCCGAAACTGCTCGCGCTTTTGCCGTCATTTAGGTGAGCTAGCAGCGCATTTGCCGTCTCTAGCGCCTCTTTTGCGCCTTTTGCGTTTGCTTTGGCTTCGCGGGTTAGGCGCTCGATTTTTTTGTTTAGCTGCTCGATGTCGGCGAGGATGAGCTCGGTCTCGATGATCTCGACGTCCCTGACGGGATCGACGCCGCCTTCTACGTGCGTGATGTTTTCATCCTCAAAGCAGCGCACGATATGCAAAATTACCTCGGTTTCGCGGATGTTTGAGAGAAATTTATTTCCCAGACCTTCGCCAGCACTTGCGCCCTTTACGAGTCCCGCGATATCGACGAATTCGATCGTGGAGTATTGGATTTTATTTGGATTTACGATTTTGGCTAGCTCGCCTAGGCGCTTATCGGGCACCGGCACGACGGCTTTATTTGGCTCGATCGTGCAGAACGGATAGTTCGCGCTCTCGGCGTTTTGCGCTTTCGTTAGCGCGTTAAACGTGGTTGATTTGCCTACGTTTGGTAGTCCTACGATACCTACTGCTAGTCCCATTACAGCTCCTTTGCCATAGCGCATAGATAATAAAGATTCATTCGCACGCCAGCTCCCGTCGCGCCTGCTTGGTTATATCCCCAAGCTTTTTCGGTGTATGCGGGGCCTGCGATATCTTGATGTATCCACTTGTCTTTAAATTCGTCTTTTATAAATTTATCTAGGAAAAGCCCCGCCGTGATCGCGCCGCCGTAACGGCTAGAGCCTGTGTTGCTGACGTCTGCGATCTGGCTTTTGATTAGCTCGCGCAGGTGCGGGTTAAACTCTAAAATCGTATTTAGCTCGCCGCTTTTTGAAGCTTTTGCCTTAAATTCAGCCTTTAGCTCCTCGTTGTTGCCCATTATGCCGCTAGTGTATTCGCCAAGACCGACCACGCAAGCACCCGTTAGCGTCGCCATGTCGATTAGCACGTCTGGTTTAAAATCCTGCGCGTAGCTAAGGCAGTCGGCAAGTACCAGTCGCCCCTCGGCGTCGGTGTTTCGCACCTCGATGCTAACGCCGCTGCGAGAGATCAGCACGTCGTCTGGTTTATAGGCGTTGCCGCCGATCATATTTTCGGTCGCGCCTAAAATAGTGTGAACTTCAAATGGCAAATTTAGCTCGGCCGCGCCTTTAATTATACCCATTGCCGCTGCCGCGCCGCTTTTGTCGGCTTTCATCGTTAGCATATAATCAGCCGGCTTTAAGCTAAGTCCGCCGCTATCGTAGGTTAGCCCCTTGCCGACGAAGATTACGCGCTTTTTCGCGCCTTTTGGCTTGTAAATAAGATGGATGAGACGAGGCGGATGGGCGCTGGCTTTGTTTACCGCTAAAAATGCGTTCATCTTTTCTTTTTCGAGGAATTTTTCGTCGTAAATTTTGCAGCTTAAATTTGGACTAGACTTAGCTAGATTTTGCGCCTCTTCGGCCATTTTTTGCGGAGTGTAGATTTCAGGTATTTCGTTTACGATATCTTTGGTGAAATTTGTCGCAGAGGCGATTATCTCGCCGTGAGTAAAGCCGTCCTGTGCGTCGTTTTCGCGCACGACCTCGCCGCTAAATTCCTCGCTGCTAAAAATAATCTCTTTTAGCGCGTATTTTTCTTTTTTTTCTTTGTATTTGTTAAATTCGTAAGCGCCCAGCAAAAAGCCCTCGGTTAGAGCCTGAAAGCTCATTTTTTGGCAACCTGCGACGTATGAGGCTAGTTTTAGGCTTTTTACGTTTAGCGATTTTACGGCGTTATAGGCCTTTGCCGCAGCTATGCGAAGCTCGTCGTAGCCAAGCTTGCTAAGCGGAACGTAGATCCTGCCGCTTTCTAGCAAAAGCAAGACGCTCTCGCCTTTGTAGTTGGCAAATTTAAACGCCTTTTCGTCTTTTATAAATTTATGTTTTAGGTTTTTATCTACGACGAAAATCAGCTCCAAATCGGCCTTGATTTCGTTTAGTTTTTTATTAGTGAGTTGAAACTGCACTTCTGTGTCTCCTATCGTTTAAAATTTTATTTTCTATGCGCCTAAAGCCGTAGAGCAAAATGCCCAAAAATAGCGCCACTACCGGCACGGCGACGTACCAGTGCTCTTTTGCTTTGTGCAGGATATCAAGTATGTGCTCGCCGAGGATCCACGCGGGGATTATCGTTATCGCAGCCCAGCACCAGGCGCTGATTAAATTTATAAAGGCGTATTTTTTCGCGCTATAGCCCGTTAGGCCGATGCACATCGGGATGATGACGCGAAAGCCGTACATGTAGCGCTGGATAAAGATGAT
>NZ_CALIII010000407.1 GCF_938018145.1 uncultured Campylobacter sp. | reverse complement strand
TCGAGATTACTAGCGCCGGACTAAAAGAGAGCCACGTCCACGACGTAGTAATCACGCAAGAAGCCCCTAACTACAAAGTCAATTAGTGCTAAATTTAAAAACCGGCAAAGTAAAATTTAATGAGCCGCTCTATCTGGAGAGCGGCCGAATTTTACCCGAATTTGAGCTCGCTTACGAAACCTACGGCGAGCTAAACGAGGATAAAAGCAACGTCATAGTCGTCTGTCACGCGCTAACGGGTAGCCACCACGCCGCAGGCAGATACGAAAACGAGCAGAAATTTGGCTGGTGGGACGCGCTAGTGGGCGATGGCAAGGGCATAGATACGAGCAAATTTTTCGTCATCTGCGTAAATATCCTCGGATCAAATTTCGGCTCTACAAATCCCTTAAGTATCGAAAAAAGCACGGGCAAGCAGTATCGTTTGCGCTTTCCGGTGCTAACCATCAGCGACGTCGTAAAGGCGCAGATGAGGCTTTTTGAGCACTTAGGCATCGAGCGCGCGCATGCGGTCGTGGGCGGCAGCCTAGGCGGTATGCAGGCGCTTTGCTTTGCGATCGAGTTTCCAAATTTTGCTAAAAACGTCATCATCCTAGCCAGCACCTATCAGAGCAAGGCCTGGGCGATCGCGTTTAACAAAATCGCGATCGAAGGCATCCTGCGCGATCCAGGCTTCAAAGACGGCCAATACGACGAAAACGACATCGCCGCGCAGGGGCTAACCGGCATGGCGCTAGGGCGTATGGCGGGGCACATCAGCTTTCTCTCGCCTAGCTCCATGGACTCCAAATTTGGCCGCAACTACGTCGAAACCGACGGTCTTTACGAGCTTACGGGGCGGTTTCAGGTCGATCGATATATGGAGTACAACGGCCACGGCTTTCCAAAGCGCTTTGATCCGCTGAGCTACCTTTACATCGTAAAGATGATGAATATCTTTGACTGCACGCGCCACTACGACGACCTCGCGCACGCTCTTTTGCCTATTTGCGCCAAGGTTACGCTGGTCGCATTTAGCGGCGATATGCTGTTTCCGCCAAGCTGTATGCGCGAGATGCACGAGACGCTGCAGGATATCGGCAAGGCGTGCGACTACCACGAGATAGACAGCGACTACGGCCACGACGCGTTTTTGGTCGAAGTAGATAAATTTGAAAAAATCATAAAAAAGGTTTTAGATGAGTGAAAATTTAAGCGAGGATTTTGAGAGCAAACTCGCCAAAGCAAATGAAATTTTAAAACAGCTAGGCGATGAAAATTTGAGCCTAGAGCAAAGCGTCAAGCTGCACAAAGAGGGCAAAAAGCTGCTCGAGGAGGCAGACAAAATCCTGCAAAACGCAAAGCTAGTGGTAAAGGACGCAGACGATGAATAACGCGACCGCAGCCGTTTGCGCCTTACAGCTGCCGACGCAGCCCATGAGCGAGTCGAGGCTGGATTATTATTTTAGGATTTGCGCGGGCGAAGGCGCTAGACTCGTGGTGCTCGGCGAGTACGTGCTAAACAGCTTTTTTAAAGAGCTAGAGCTAATGCCAAAAAGCCTCATCAAAGAGCAAAGCGAGCGCAAAAAACATGCGCTTGCCGCAATGGCGCAAAAATACAATCTAGAAATCCTAGCCCCGCTCGTACTGCCCAAAGGCAAAGGCTTCGTCAAGGTCGCGGCGAGATTTAGTCCTGCGTCCTCGCGCTTTTACGAGCAGCAGATCTTGATGCCCTACCCGCACTGGAACGAGGCGAAATTTTTTGCTAACAAAGAGGATGGCGAGCTAAATTTACCCGTCTTTAGCTACGAAAAATTTAAAATCGGCGCGATGTTTGGCTTTGAGGCGCATTTTGATGCGGCGTGGGCCTATATGGCGCGCAAGAAAGTCGATGCCGTCGTAGTTCCCACCGCATGCACGTTTTTTAGCGAGTCGCGCTGGGAGGAGCTGCTAAAGACCCGCGCCTTTACGAACAACGTCTATGTTTTACGCGTAAACCGCGTCGGCAATCACAAGGCCGCTAGCGGCGAGCAGTGGAGCTTTTACGGCGATTCGATGCTGATTAGCCCGTTTGGCGAGGTGGTTTCGCGCCTAGGAAAAAACGAAGAGATGATGGTGGCAAAACTCGAAAAAACCGAACTCGCACAGGCTAGACACCTATGGGGATTTTCTCAAATTTTACATAAAAGACTAGGCTAAATTTAGCTTTCAGGCGGCAAATGTATTCAAATTTGCCGTCATTTTATCTGCAAATTTTGCCGATTTGCTAAATTTACCCTACCCTTAAATTTTATATTATCGCCAAATTTGATCAAATATATTTTTTTATCTTTAAATTTTGCACAATAAATCAACTTAATTAGACTAAATTTAAATTTATTTTCATTCCACCCCTACCCCGATATAATCACGTTTTTAGGCTAAATAAATCTTTAAATATTACAAATAAATTCCAAATTACACCTTCATTTAAGCTTATTCTTTAAAGTTAAGTCCTATAATAACACTAGCTAAAATAAATTTAATCTAAGGAGGACGCCCAAAAGACGCCAATAGTAATAAAGGTATTTAGAGTAGAGTCGTAAATTAAAGATTTACAGGTAATAGCTAAGTAAATTTAAGGAGAAGCTATGAAAAACTCAAACGTTTCAAGAAGAGATTTTGTTAAGTTAAGTATGGTAGGTGCCGGAGCTTTAGCTCTAGGTGCGGTAAATGCGCAAGC
>NZ_CALIII010000406.1 GCF_938018145.1 uncultured Campylobacter sp. | reverse complement strand
AACGAGTAGCTAAGCATGATGATAAGCAGGATAAGCAGCGAAGGCATCATCCATACGTTTACGCGCTCTATGCCGCTTTTTATGCCCTTTGATACGATAAAAATGCAGAGAAAAAATACGATCGTGAAGTAAAAAATTTGAGACGCGGCGTCGTTAGCGTAGAAATTTCCGAAAATTTTCTCCGAAGCCTCGACGTCTTTTGGCAGCTCGGTTATTACCATAACTGCGTATTTTAGTATCCATCCGATGATGACCGTGTAAAAAGAGGCGATGATGATCGCGCCTATCATCGTAAAACCCGCAAATTTCCACGCTTCTTTACGCTTTGGAGCAAGTTTTTTAAAGGCGTTTACGGGGTCTGACTCGGAAAGCTTACCGATAGCTATCTCGCCGAAAAATATCGCAAGCCCAATAAAAAACGTCATAAAAAGATACAAAAGCACGAAGGCCGAACCGCCGTTTTGACCGACTAAATACGGGAATTTCCACGCATTTCCAAGCCCCACCGCAGAGCCCGCGACGGCTAAGATAAAGCCGATTTTAGAAAATTTATCCTGCGCCAAATTTAACCTTAGTATTTAAAATTTCAGAAGCGAGGCTAGCATAAAAAAGCTTTTAAAATTCTAATTTTTAAATAAATTCGTAGAAAAACGAAACATCGCTGAAATTTTTTGTAAATTTGTAGCACTGTACGTGGACAAATTTGACGAACGGAAAATTTATGAAAATTTTTCTCGGTTTTAAGTAACTCAAAGCTAAATTTTTATAAAATGCGCTCTCAAAGCTTCAAAGTAGGGGTCTGATCCGAAATGGCTTAAATTTACAAGGAGACTTTATGAAAAAAGTTGTTTTCTTAATGATGGCTTTTGCTAGTTTCGCGTTTGCGGACGGTGGCGAAATGCTAAAATCTTACTCTGTTCTTGCAGCAGCAGTTGGTCTAGGCCTAGCGGCTCTTGGCGGCGCTATCGGTATGGGAAATACCGCATCTGCGACAATCTCAGGTACAGCTAGAAATCCAGGCGTTGGCAGCAAGCTAACTACGACGATGTTCGTTGCTCTTGCGATGATCGAAGCGCAAGTTATCTACGCACTAGTTATCGCACTAATCGTTCTTTACGCAAACCCAATGTTATAATCTCGGGCGGGCTTCGTCCCGCTCTTTGTTCTTTTAATCCACGTGCGACCTTGGTGGAACGGTAGACACGCTACTTTGAGGTGGTAGTGCCGAAGGGTGTGCGAGTTCAAATCTCGCAGGTCGCACCATAATTCTTATTAACTCCCAACAAAAATCTTCCAAGCCATCAATGATTTTCCAACTTCAAAAACACTGATCACATCAAAACAAGTCGATATTATTCGCTAGAATCATGTTCTTGCACTAGTGTCTCCCATTACCCCTAAAGAGTCAAATTTGCTGTGTATACTCAAAATACTTGAGATTGCTTTGGTACTGCATTTCTCATAAGAAGCGAATCGCATCTTTACATGGCCGACCAGCACAACCAAATTTAAAAGGAAGTTTTTGCAAAATTTGAAATAGTTTTTACTAAGCTTTACCGCTCATAAGCTTCTCGAATAACCACAAAAATAAATTTAGGTTTTAAAATCGATAAAAAAGTAGTCGTCTCGCAAGACAAATTTAATCTGCTCATTCATGTCTAAATTTAGAACAATGATAAAACATGAGAAAAGGAAAATCTCAAATTTAATCGGCAAGTGCCTAGAGTCAATTCTAAAATAAAAAAGCAACCGACCTCTTATAAAAGGTCAGTCGCTTAAATTTGCCTCGGAGCCAAACGTCAAATTTGAAAATTCAGCTCCGAATTTTGTCTTACATAAAGACCGGTATCGTCGTATTTTTAAGGAAATATCTCGAAGTACCGCTCAAAAATATCTCCAAAAAGCCGTTTTCGCCGTATCTGCCCGCTACGATAAGGTCAAATCCGCCCTCTTTAGCGCTTCGCAGCAATGCCTCGCCCGGCACCGAAGTCGTGCTCACAACCTCATAAGTCGCCTGTATGTCGTGCAGTTTTAGGTACTCTTCTAGTTTTTTTAGATTTTCCTCTGCGCTACCGTCGCCGGAATGCGGCATGCAAGTGATACAATGCACCTTTTTAGCCTTTTTTAGTAGCTCGATAGAGCTGCTCACGGCGCGAGAGTTTTGCGTCGAGCCGTTCCAGCTAACTAGGATGTTATCAGCCTTAAAACTCGTTATGCGCCTTGGTATCGTGATGGCCGTTTTGCCGCTTTTTAGCACCGCCGCCTCAAACGTGCCAGTGATCTTACCGTCAAGCGGTACTGCGGCAACTACCATATCGCAAAATTTAGACTCCTGCTCGACCACCACGCTTCGCTTGCCGCTTTTTGTGGTAAATTTAGCCGTCGTCTTGCCCTCGATCGGCTCGTCGCTAACCTGCACGTCGAGCTCTTCGCAAAGTTTATGAAAAATAGTCTCGTTACGCTCGTGTTCGACGCCAAGCTCAGCCTTCGCCGCCTTTAAAAACTCATCATAAAGAACCCCGCCTCGAAGCGTCATTTTCATATTATAAACGACGCCGGGATCTAGCTGGCAAGCCAAAATCTCGATGTGGCTGTTGAAATGCTTAGCGACCAGCAAAGCTCCTCTGATACGCTCTTTTACGTCGTCGCCCGCGCCGATTGGGAAAAATATTTTTTTATACTGCATCGTTTCTCCTTTAAATTTATTGCGCTAGAGAAAGGGAAATTTTGTGCCCTTTTTGCTCGCTGATTTTTACTTTGACCTTATCGCCGGCTTTTAGAGGCGTTTTGATCTTTGAGATATGCAAAAGCCCGTCCACGCCGCCAGGAAGCCCGATAAAGGCGCCAAATTCTACCACGCTTTTTACCTCGCCTTCAAATTCGTCTCCGATATTAAACTCAGGCGTCTTGTGAGGCTTGCCGTCTTTGCCGCCTCTTTTACCGCCAAAGCCCTTGCCGCCGTCTTTTGAGACGATTTGTATGATGTAGTCTTTAGCCGCATCTACGCTTGATTTTTGCGCGCCGGCGATCTTTACCTCGCCTTTTTCGCGGTCGAGATCGATAGCGACGTCAAATTTTTCGATGATCTCTTTTATCGTTTTGCCAGCTTGCCCGATGATGTCAACGATCTTGCCCGGATCCACGCTAAAAAGCTCTAGTTTTGGCAGTATGTCTTCGTTTACGGAGATATTTTCATTTGCTTTTTCCATCAAATTTAATATATGCAGCCTGCCCTCGCGCGCCTGCAAAAGAGCTTCTTTAAGCACGTCAAGGCTGATGCCACCCAGCTTTATATCCATCTGAAGCGCGGTTATGCCGTCTTTGCTACCTGCGACCTTAAAGTCCATATCGCCGTCGTGATCC
>NZ_CALIII010000405.1 GCF_938018145.1 uncultured Campylobacter sp. | reverse complement strand
AGTCAAGATAAGATATATAGTCATCGCGGACTTAAAATTTCAAACTCATTTAATGACGCTCACGAGACAACACGCAAAGATAAGGTGCAGTATTTTTTCTTTAGACGAGGCGGAAATGAGCCGAATGAAGGAGCGTATATTATAATACGTGACTGAAATTCGGCGAAATTTCCAACGATGTATAAAGGAAAAAGAGGCGCCGCTAAGTGTTCAGATCAGGATAATCCCACGCATTATACTCATCCGTCAGATTATCGTTCTCAGCCCCCTTGCAGCACAGCCACTCTAGCCCGCCGCGCCTCTCCATCACGACCTCTTCGTCGAGCCCTGCGCTCTTAGTGCCGTTTACTCGGCCATTGACGCACGCCCAGTGGTAACGGTAGACGAGATCGAGCGCCTGCAGGATTTCATCCGCACCCCGCATTTTTACGCGCTCCGAAAAATCGCCGCCGATAAAGGTATCCATCACAAATTTGCAGTCGCAGATCTCGCTCGGAAAGCTAAGCTCCTCCACGAGCCCCATGGCCCACATCAGCGCCCACAGCGACTCGTATTTCCAGCCCATATTTACGGCCTCGTCGTAGCTCGCTTCGCCCTCTATGACGCGGCGCTCCATACGCGTTAGCTTGTCTATACATCCGAAGCGGTTATCTAGAAAGTCCTTCGTGCCCTGCCTGTCTTCGTCCGTTAGCTCGCCGTTATCTCTGATCGTACAAGCGCACATTATCGCGGCAAACGAGCAGATCGCACGGGCGATAACCTCGTCCTTTTCGCGCGGCGCGACCTCGCCCGTCTCGTATCGTAGCGGCAGATGGAGGGTATACGGCACGCCTTGCGATTTTAAAATTTCGATGCTTATATCCTTGCGCTCCTGCGCGGTCTTGCCGATCTTTGAGGCGTTTGCGCTATTTTTGCCGCCTTTTTTGAAAAAATCGAAAAATGCCATATTTTCTCCTTTAAATTTAGGGTTGCATTTTACCTGATCTCCGCTTATAGCAGCATTTTACGCGGACACGGTTTGCTAAATTTAACGAGCAAGCAAACGGATAAAATTGATTTGATATAGATTAAAAAAGTAAAGTAAATTTCTAACGAGATAGTAAAAAGTAGAGATGAGAAAAACGGCCACGAGCGGAGAGATACCTAAATTTAGGCCTACCGCTCGCTAAAATCTGCAAATTTTACTTAGCCGAGCAGCTTTTGCAGCACTCCAAAAGCCTGCGCGCCGCATTTGAGGCTACGATTAGTCCCGCAGCAGACATTATTATATCTTTTAGCACCAGTCGTCCAGCGCCCGATAGATACGGAAATCCGTGATTAGGGCTTTCAGTGATGCCAAGTGCTGGATTGCCTAGATTTGGCACCCAAGTCTCAGGCGTCGTTATCAAAAAGCTAAGCGTTACGATAGACATACCAAACGTCAGCAGCCCACCGATAAGCCCTAGTTTAGGGAACCAAATGCCAAGCAGCACGAGCGTGCCGATAGTGCAGATCATCGCGCCGATCAGGTACGAAACCGCGTAAGTACCGTTTTGTTTATGCCACTCGATGTTTTTAGGCACGACCAAGCCTTCCGGATTTTTGTGTAGGTTGTACTCGGCGACCATTTTGCCCTTGCCGTTATCTACGATATCTTTTTTGCTATACATGTAGCTAAAAAACGGGCTGTTGGTTACAAACGGCACAATACCGTCAGCCTCGTATTGCACGACTTTGAGTCCGCCTATCCACGCCATCACGATGAAAATCGCGACGCTAACGTAGTTTACGAAATATTTTTGCGAGCCCGCTAAGGCTTGTAAAAATTTTTGCATTAAGTTCCTTTAGGGTGATTTTTATAATTTTAATTAGACTGTATATTTAAAGCTAGATAAAATTATAACGGGATTATATATAAATCATATAAAATTCGGCTTAAAAAAGATAAGCATTATCATAAATGGAAACTTTAATTACATTTTAGTTTTGGTTTAAGCAAGATTTTAAATTTATAATATCTTTATCCGCAAATAGCCGCCAAAACCAAAACGAGCTCGTTTTAGCTGAAATTTTGACACCAAGCCGAATGTGAAATTTGATTTTACGAACCTTGCAAAATGTTTACAGCAACGTATCTAAGCCGCTATAAATAAAAATCAGACAAAAGCAAAATTTACGAGAAATTTATCGGATCCATATCGACGTCAAAGCCGTGCGCGGCGCAGATGCGAGCAGCTTTTATAAGCGGAGCGTGAGAGATGCAGCGCAGTAAAATCTCAAAACGGTATTTACCGCCGAGAATTTCGATCGCGCACTTGCCGTGCCCAACTATCTCGAGCGAGCTTTCGGCGGCGCGTAAATTTTCAAGCTCGGCGACGCAAAGCTCAAGCCTTTGTTTTGCCGCCTGCTCGCTTTTTTCAGAAACGATCACTCGCAAAAGTCTAGCAAACGGCGGATATATCGGTTCGCGCGCCGCAATCTCCTCAGCCAAAAACGCATCGTAGTCCGTGATAAA
>NZ_CALIII010000404.1 GCF_938018145.1 uncultured Campylobacter sp. | reverse complement strand
TTAGTTTTATTTAGCGGCGGGCTGGACAGCATGATCGCCATCAAGCTGCTGACAAACCAAGGCATCGACGTTACGGCGGTGCACATCGATATCGGCTTTAGCGGCGATGAGGGAAAGATGGAAATTTTACGCCGCCGCGCGAACGAAGCCGGAGCCGAGTTTAAGATCGTAGATATCAGAAACGAATACCTGCGCGACGTGCTTTTTACGCCAAAATACGGCTACGGCAAGCACTTTAACCCCTGCATCGACTGCCACGGATATATGTTTAAAACGGCGCTTGCGATGATGCGCTCTGAGGGGGCGGACTTTATAGCGACCGGTGAAGTGGTCGGTCAACGTACGATGAGCCAGAGGCGCGACGCGATGTTGCGGGTCAAAAACGCCGCGGGCGACGAGGAGGATCTTATCTTGCGCCCGATGTCTGCACGGCTGATGAAGCCAACAAAACCCGAGCGCGAGGGCTGGGTCGATCGCAGCAAACTGCTCGCTATCGGCGGACGCGACCGCAAGAGACAGCTCGCGCTTGCGAAGGAATTTGGCTTTAGCGAGTACGAGACGCCTGGCGGCGGGTGCTTGCTCACGATCGAGAGCTTTGCGAATAAAATCAGAGATTTCATCAAATTTGACCCGGATATGACGAGCGCGGATATGCAGCTACTGCGCCTCGGACGCCATCTGCGCCTAACAAACGGCACCAAAATGGTCATCGGCCGCGACGAAAACGATAACGCCAAACTGCTAGCTCTAAATAATCCAAAATTTACTCAGATCAAATTTGACGGCGATATCGTGGGTGCGGTGAGCTTCGTGGATGCTAAATTTAACGAGGCTGACCTCGAGCTTGCCGTTCGGCTGGCGCTTACTTACACCAGAGCCGATAAAGATACGGCGGTGCGAGCTAGGATTGGCGAGCGCGAGATTTGCGTGAAACCTTTTGAGAGCAAGCAGGCTGCTCAGGAGTTTTTTGTTAGTTAAATTTAAGGCTAAAGATACTATCTTTCTTTGAAATTTGCCGTAGAATTTGCTGCAAATTTTACGGCCTTTGCGCGGATAAATTTCAAATTTACAACACAAACACTTTGTTTTAACTAGGCAAAATTAATTTATCTTGCGATATACCAAAATCAAAATGATACTGGCTTTTATTTTATTTTGATATATTTTAAGTATAATTCTCATTTTAATATAATAATGAGAGTTTTTGCGATGGATTATCAAGGATTATTTTTATTGGCACAGTTTTTAAACGAGAGAAAAAAGGCGAGTCGTAAAGAGATAGCGGAGTTTTTATCGCGCGAAACGGGTGCCAGCCAGAGCAAAACGGACGCGCTTTTAGGCGTCATAGCAAATAGCCCTAAAATTCAAGCTTTGCCGCAAGAAAAAAGGATCGTTTTAAAGACTTCGCGTGGGATTTACGAGATAAGCAAAGCTGGCGAAAAACTCTTAAAAAGTAAAAATGCTCGGCAAAATTTTGAGGATTGGATTGACAGCGTTTACGTCGAAACCGCGACGCAAAAACCGCAAGATTTACCCGTCTCAAAAAAGAAAAAATACCTAAAAACCATAACTGCTCTCGTCGTCCACGAGATAAAGGACAAAATGATCGGCGAAGCAATCAAAAAGCCGATAGAAGCGATAAAAACACTCGCGCTAAAACTCATGAAAAAGCATAAATATTTAGGCAAATTTTATGCTTTTAGACACGTTTTTTTGGCGCTTTTGGCTGCCAAGATCGCGTTTGACGTCGTTAAATTCTTTAAAAATCGCAAACTAGAAAAACTGCTTGCGAGCAGCTGATTTGGATAATAGCAAATCGTGACTTATTAAAACTGAAGCAACAATCCAGTATTTTTAATTTGTTCTTGAAGTTAAATGTGCAGATTAGAGTAAGTCGCTTATTGCCTAAAAATCATTCATCAAATAGCCGCGTTCAAAACTTTTCACGCGAAAGCTGCGTCTTTGTAGCGGCGAGTCGCCAAGCCTCGCGATAGCGTCCAGATGCGCCTTCGTGCCGTAGCCCTTATGTGCGGCGTATCCGTAGCCCGCATGCACGCCGTCCCACGCCGTCATCAGCGCGTCGCGGCTTACTTTGGCTAGGATGCTGGCCGCGCTTACCTGTGCCACTTTGCCGTCGGCTCCAACCATCGTTTTTATGCCGGTGCCGTAGTTTGCGTTGCCGTCGTAGAGTAGCTCGCAGTCCGCAAAATGCGACTTAAACAGCTGCAGCGCGCGCCTAAGACACTCGCTAAGCCCCAGCTCGTCGATCTGCTCGTTTGAAAAATACGCGATGAGAAATTCCGAGCTTCCCGCGATCTCTTTAAACAGCTCCTCGCGCCGCTTTGCGGTTAGTTTTTTAGAGTCGTTTACCCCCGCTATCTCGCGCTTTAGCACGCATGCGGCTACCGCTAAAGGCCCAGCCAGCGCGCCGCGTCCCGCCTCGTCGATACCGCAGATTTGGGCGTTAGATTTGTTTTTCATCGCTACGCTTTCAAATAAATTTTGCAAAATTTAAGCTATCAAATTTTGTCTTGCATGTTTCAAGATTTCCTTTTCTGGCGGAAAATTTGCCTAAAACAGCCCAAAATTTTGCTTTAAATGCTCTTTGATGGGCTCAAGCGGTAGCGATATCTCGCTGTTTTTTCCGCCGGTCGCACCGTCAAAAAACGTAATCCCGCTTGGCGAGAGCATAAAATTTTCGCTCGGCGTTATCTTTTCTTTTGCAAATATCGCCGCTAAATTTGCGTCGTTTAAATCCTTAAAAACGTCGCTTAAATTTATCTTTTTTAGGTTTTTGAGCCAGACGGTTTTGCAGACTTTTCCGCTTGCGCCTAGTTCGCAGACGCTTCTTATTTTGCCGTTTTGATACTCGAGGTTATTTAGCGCGCTTGCGGCGTTTTTTGAGGGGTCTTTGAGCCATGCCGATTTAAAATTTTCAAGCTTTGCGGCGAGGGATTTTTTGTTATTTTGCATAAATTTAGGCGAGTAAAAGTCGCTAGCCACGGCTTCAAATCGCGCTCCGTCTAGTCCTACCTCTTGCAGTCCGAGCACCGTAAAATCATAGTTTGCGACCTGTTTTATCACGGCTTTTCGCGCCTTGCCTCTGATCGCTAGTTTTCCAGTTAGTTCGTCGTTATCCGCTTTTACGCTTAGATTTAGCCACTCGGTGACCGCGCTTACGGCCGT
>NZ_CALIII010000403.1 GCF_938018145.1 uncultured Campylobacter sp. | reverse complement strand
TACATCGCTATATTTTATTACGAAGCGGATTTTGTATATTAAAAATGGTAAAATTTGAAGCAAAAGTGCGGCAAACTGGGCTAAATTTGAGATCTGCCGCGATAGCAAAGCCGCGCAAAAGGCGGCTAAATTTAAAAGCGATCAGTGCTTTTTAAGACCCATCGAAGCGACGTCTAGCGCGATCTCTTCGTTATTTATCGTAATTAGTCCGCGCTCTAAAATTTTGCTTGCGATCGCATGCGCTTCGTCAAGCGAGTGCATTTTATACGTGCCGCACTGATACTTGTTTAGCTCGGGGATGTCTTCTTGGTTTTTGACGCCTAGGATATCCTTCATCGACGCCGTCCACGCGGCCTTGACCGCCTCCTCGCTCGGCACGCCGATCACGCTCATATAAAAGCCCGTCCTGCAGCCCATCGGCGAGATATCGATGATTTCAACGCCCTTGCCGTTTAAATGATCTCGCATAAAGCCCGCAAATAGGTGCTCTAGCGTGTGGATGCCTTTTTCGGGCAAGATTTCCTCGTTTGGCTTGCAAAAACGCAAATCAAACACGCTTATATCGTCGCCTTTTGGCGTTTTCATCGTCTTTGCCAGACGCACGCCGGGCGCGTTCATCCTCACGTGATCGACGCAAAAACTATCTAGTAGAGGCATATTTTCTCCTTATTTTTAACATAAATTCGGCGTGATTTTAGCTAAATTTACTAAATTTTAGCTCAAATTTGAGCTTATTAAAAACGAATAGATATAAAGCTGTCTTGATAAAATTTGCGCAGTCGCCGCACGCTAAAATCGCTTTAATGCTGTAGCGAGGCAAAGTCAAATTTAATATAAAAAAGCGTTAAATTTGAAAGAAAAATCGGGCAAAAAGCCCGACTAGAAGTATTAAATTTTAAGCAAAATGAGGTTTAATCTGCTCTATCCAAGCGCTGATTCTAGGCTCGGTTTTTTCGCTTTCGTTGTCCGCATCAAGAGGCAGACCGACGAATTTACCGTCTCTTACGGCTTCTGACTCGTCAAATTTATATCCGTCCACGGACACTGCGCCCACGACGTTTGCGCCAGCTTTTACGACCTCATCGTAAAGCTTGCCCATCGCGCCGCAAAAGCTATCCGCATAGCTCTCGGCATCGCCCGTGCCAAATATCGCTACCGTCTTGCCGCTAAGCTTTAATCCGCCGAAATCAAACGCGTCCCAGTCGTCTTGCAAGTCGCCCGTACCCCAGGTAGAAACGCCCAAAATCAGCTTGTCAAAGCCGTTTAGCTTAGCCGCGTCGCAGTTTGCTACGTTTAAAAGCTCGTTTTCTAGCCCCAAATTCTCGGCTAAAAAGCTCGCCGCCTCCTCAGTATTTCCCATACTGCTTCCAAAAATGATACCTATCATTTAAATTTCCTTTAAAAAATATGATGACTTATCGTGTAGGGCACCAGTCGCAACGATCCGCCGCATCCGCACTCCCGTTTAACCTCGATGTAGCGCGAGAAATTCGCATTTCTCGGAGCTACGATAAACATCCTGTCAAACTCTCCGCCGCTAAGCGCCTCAAAGCCCCTAGCGATCTCGCAGTTAGCCAGATGAAACCGCTCTTTGGTTATCTCTTTAAAGCACGGCATAACGCCAAAAAGCTTGCGCCCGCCCTGCTCCGCAAAGATAATCCCGTCTTGAAAATAAACGTTTTTATCAAAATGTTTGGCGCGTATTTTATCATAAACAAACTGAGAAAACATTATGTCCGCGTCAAAACATATTCCGTTTTGGGATTTTAGCATAAGGATTAGCTTGGCGGCCGGGTGTTTGGGAGAGACGGCTAGCGGCGGGACGGCGTCAAATTTGCCTGATTTATAGGCGCAGATAACGGCGTTTGAAGCGATGCAAAAGCTTGAAATTTTACTTCGGCTAGGATTTTTAAACTCGCACAAGTCATCGATACGTTTTAGAAAAATTCCCTCCAAATTTAAGCCCGAATACGCATAAATAAGAGGAATTTTTAGCTCGCGACCTGCGCAACAGTTGTATAAATTTATAAAAATTCGGGCTTTATTTACCGCATCAAGCCCTGAAAAAATACTTGGAGTTATTTCTCCAATACCTGATAAAAAGCCGAATTTCATCTATTAGTCTTTTACCTTGCAGCATCCAAATTCCTTATCTAGCCCAAAGACTTTGCAATACTCGCTAAACACGCAGCTGACGCTTCTTTTGGCGCAAACGATTGGGATATTGCGCTTTTTGGCTTGGTTTTTTATCGTTTTCATCGTGTTGTGGTTTAAAAAACTGGTTAACATCACGACGCACTCGGTATCTTGCGGGATCGGTTTGCGATTTACGCGGTTTTCGTTGCGCGCGTCCCAGTGCTCGATCGCTTCTGCGCCGAGGTCTTTTAGGACTGCTTTTATAGGCGTTATCTCGTCGGCTCCGATAACTAAAACTGACATTTTGGGCTCCTGTTTATTTGATTGTGATTATTATAAAATAGATTAGCTAAAAAATAGCTTAGTTATGATAGTTGTTATCAGTTAAGTGCAAATTTGTAACGCTTATTAAAATTTGCGAGAAAATTTTAAATTTGACTGTTAAAATTATCTTTTGGGATCAAGAAACGGCGATCGAATTTGACAAATAGACGGCAAGAGCAAAAATACTCAACGTTTTTGCTCTTAAATTTGGCAGAAAATAAATCAAATTTAGGTTCAAATTTACCCGACCAAATTT
>NZ_CALIII010000402.1 GCF_938018145.1 uncultured Campylobacter sp. | reverse complement strand
AGCCAAGATCGTCGCAAACAAAGCTATCGAAGAAGCGCAGATAAACAAAGCGCGCGCCATCGAAACTGTCGAGATAGAAAAAGCTAGAGCCATCAGGGAAGCCGAGATCAACAAAGAAAAAGCCGTCGAGCTCGCAAATCAGAGCAAAAACATAGAAATTGCCAAAAAAGTCGAAGAAGAGGCCGCGGCTAAAACGCTAGCCAACGAGAAAAAGGCACTAGAAGCCGCATCTTTTGAAAAGATCAAAACATCGTCGGAGACCGAGCAGGCCGAGCGCGCTAAAAAGCTAGCGCTAATCGAAGCGCAAAAAGAGGCTGAGCAACTCTCTATCGAAAAAACCGTTGCCGCAAAAGCTGAAAAAGAGGCAGAAGAAAACCTAGCCGAAGCTGCCAAAATCAAAGCTATGGGCGCAAGCGAAGCGCTAAAAATCAAGGCTACCGCCGAAGCCGAAGCCATAAAGATAACGGCCGAAGCCAACAGGCTAAACTATGAGGTCGAGGCTAAGGGTAAAACTGAGATAAATAATGCCGAAAACATCGTCTCAGCGGCGATTTTGGAAAATAGATTTAAGCTTGCTTTGATAGAGTTTATGCCGCAAATCATCGCCCAGGTCGTAAAACCGGCGGAGAAAATTGACTCTATCAAAATCGTGCAAATGGCGGGTCTTGGCGGCGCAAATCAGGGCGGTACGGGTTCAAATGCTAACGGCGGCGTTAGCAACGCTGGAGCATCTCTCTCCGATCAAATCGTAAACGCGTCTTTAAACTATAAAGTAAACGCGCCTATAATAGACGATCTAATGAAACAAGTAGGCATCGATCTAAACGGCGGGATACAAAATATCGCCTCGCCCCTGCTAGACGGTTGCGAAAAAGCTAAAGACACGTCAAATTTTAGCGCAAAAGAGACTGAGAAATTTAATGCTGCAAGCGAACAAAAAGACGGCAAGAAAAAGTAAATCTAGCCTCAAATTTGATTAAAGTTGTGTAAGGGGGCGGCACACTAGCGCGGTAAAGCCGGCTAAATTTGGCCGTCCTTTTTTACAATTAAAACAATAGTTGCTTTTGTGGTTGTTTTTGGCATATTTTGAGCTGTCTACACGGCTGCAAATTTAACATCTACAAATTTTAAACACGTTTAATATTTATGTAAATTTAACTGCTTAAGTTAAATTTTATATTCTCTTTCAAATTTGATTAAATCGCAAGCAAATTTTATTAATTTTTTATTTTAACATCAGTAAAATACAGCCTAAGAAATCGGGTCGATTTTACCTTTTCAAAGGACACTTCATGAATTTTTCAAACACAAAATGGTTTATCGTTTCAGGTGCGGCGCTCGGCGCTCTTGGTGCATTGCTTGTGTATTTTGGCAACCCCGGCAACATGGGCGTTTGCGCGGCTTGCTTTTTGCGAGATACGGTGGGGGCGCTCGGCTTTCACCGCGCAGGAGTCGTGCAGTACGTGCGCCCGGAGATCATCGGGCTCATTTTGGGCGGCTTTTTAGCTAGCGTGCTTTGGACGAAGGAGTTTAGCGCAACCACGGGCTCTTCGCCTTTCGTGCGCTTTTTTCTAGGATTTTTCGCGATGATCGGCTGCCTCGTGTTTTTGGGCTGCCCGTGGAGAGCGTTTTTGCGTCTTGGCGGCGGCGATATGACGGCGATTGCGGGAGTCGTCGGTATTTTTGCGGGCGTGTGCGCGGGCGTATTTTTCAAAAAGCTCGGCTACGGACTCACGCACGAGACTAAAACTCAGGCCGCGATAGGCGTTTTGCCGACGGTTATGGGTATTTTGCTGCTTGCTGCGCTTGCGTTTGGACTAAAGCTCGGCGAAAACGGCGCGCTTTTTACCTCCGCAAAGGGCCCTGGCTCCATGCACGCTCCGATCCTGATTTCACTTGGTTTTAGCGTCGTCGTGGGCGCGCTAATGCACAAAAGCAAATTTTGTAGCGTCGGGGCGTTTGGTAGGCTTTTTAAAGGGGATTTCTCGATGTTTACGGGGATCATCAGTATCGTGGTTTTTGCCAGCATCGTAAATTTAGCGCTCGGACAGTATAAATTCGGCTTTGAAGGCCAGCCTATCGCGCACAACGACGTGCTTTGGAACTTCCTTAGCATGACGCTAGCTGGGCTTTGCTTTAGCCTTAGCGAAGGCTGCCC
>NZ_CALIII010000401.1 GCF_938018145.1 uncultured Campylobacter sp. | reverse complement strand
AATTTAGCGCCTACTCGTACGTCCGTCCCATTTCGAGCAGTTCGCCGAGCATCTCCCAGCCGCTGCGCACGGGCGCATCCTCGCCCGCGTGATCCATCAGGCCGCGCGCTCCGCACTCCAGCAGCGAAAACGGATCGAAATTATACCAGCCATGCCCGCTCGGAGAGACGATGCCGAAAAACTTGCTCTCGTCCGCAAGCTGTCCGCTAGCGCGCATCCTGCTAAGCTCCGCTAGCTGAAATTTTATGACCTCCGCGGAATACGCAAGCCCGCCGTGCTTATCTGCGGCCTCGAATTTTAGGGGCTCATTGGTCTTTGGTCTCAAGAGCCCGCCTCGCGCTATTTTTGCAGAGACGCTGTCGCTTGCGGCGATAGAATTTTGCTCTTGCGTCCTGCTCTCTTCGTTTTTTAGCTCGTCGTTCGTAAATTTTGCCTCGCTTGGCGCGGTTTTTAAATTTGCGGATCTGCTTTCGTCAAATTTTATCTCAAAGCCCTCCGGTAGGCAGCGCATTATATCCGCAGCGGTTTTTGGCTCCTCCGCCGAACGAAACGTATCGCCGTCCGCAGGCCCATCTTTGCAGAAGTGCGCAAGCTCGGGCGCTCGCTCTATCTCAAGCCACGTCTCGTTAAATTCCACCCTCTCGCTCTCAAACGCCGCGCTTAGAATTTCAAGCATCAGCTCTGCGCTAAAGGGCTCGCTGCCGCGCGCCTCAAGCAGCCTCAAAAGCGCGAGTAGATATGCGTCCAGCTCCTTGTTCGCAGCCCCGCTCGCTTCAAATTTTTCTACCGTTTCGCAGACGGCGCCATAAAATTCTTCGTAGTTCAAATTTGCTCCTTTTTTGCGGACCGGCAAGCGGTTATAACGGGCTGTCCGGAGTGAAATTTAGCGCAAATTGCGCCTCTTGGCGCACGGTGCGACAGGCGCGCTTGCGCACAAGAGAGCAAAACTTGCGCAAAGAGCTAGCGCTTATAGCCGTAAATTTTTAAGCTTTGCTCGCCCGGCTCCATCTCAAATTTGCCCAGGCGCTCTAAATAGCGCGCTATGGCATCAAGGTCCTAGCTTTTGTACTCAGGCGGTAGCAGCGCGCCACGGCTTGTGAAGTCATAAAATTTCACAAATTCTATGTATTCTATCTCGGCGTAGAGGGTGGGCTTTTCGCTCGTCGTGAGGCGCTGCGAGATGTAGCTGTCGCGGATGCCTTGCGCGTAGTCTGCGGCGGGCAGGGCGAATTTTATTTCGTTTACGCAGGAGCCGAAGAAATCATAAATTTCGCAATGTCTTACGGGCGAGCCTTCGGCGCAGATCGCCGAAAAGAGCTTGCGCCATTTTGCGTCGCTCATAAAGCCGAAGCGAAACTCGGCTAGTTTTTTACCCAGCCGCGCTTTGTATTTTTCGTAGTGCTGCGGCGAGGCGAAAAGCTCCTCGAGGCGCGGTGCCATGCTATTTTACGATCTCGTTTTTCGCGTTTACCTGCACGATCTTTGGCTCGAAATCTCTCGCTTTTTTAGCACTCATCTGAGCATAGGCTACGATGATGACGATGTCGCCGACGCAGACTTTGCGCGCGGCCGCGCCGTTTAGGCAGATCTCGCCCTTTTTCTCGCCGCGGATCACGTATGTAGCGAAGCGCTCGCCGTTATTGACGTTTAGGATCTCGACTTTTTGGTACTCGCAAAGCCCCGCAGCCTCGATGAGCTCGGGTCCGATCGTGACCGAGCCCACGTAGTTTAGGTTGGCGTCCGTCACGCGCGCGCGGTGGATTTTGCTTGATAAAATTTCGATTTTCATCGGTCGTCCTTTGTGTTTTTTGGGAAAATTATACTATAAATTTAGCCGCGAAAAGCAACTTTATATAGCCGCGGCGATTCGTTTTTGCTTGCTTGCCGCGATAAAATTAGGAGTTAAATTTGTGATTAAATTTGATTTTAGAGGCATTTCGCGAGCGATAAAAACTGCGATAAATTTGACGCCGTTTGGTGATAAAAATAGAAATTTAGACGCAAACAAAGGTAAATTTTACTCGAATTTACCCTTATTTCGTCGCCGTTTTGTCCGTAAATTTAGGCGCGACCGTCCAAAAGTTCGCGTACGACTTGCTTATCGCTAAACGGATATTTTACGCCCTTGATCTCTTGATAGGTTTCGTCGCCCTTACCTAAAATCACCAAAATTTCATCCCGTGCGAGGCTTTCAAGCGCGTATTTTATCGCATCTTTGCGGTTTGCGATGCATTTTACGCGCTCGTTCATCTCTAGGCCGCCACAGATCTCGGCGATGATGCTTTCAGGCTCTTCGCTGCGAGGGTTGTCGCTGGTGACGA